>NZ_DJSX01000079.1:0-109307 GCF_002439135.1 Pseudomonas sp. UBA6323
GTGATGCCCGTTCGCTTACAGGTATAGTGCGGATTCCACGGTCATCTGGCCACCCATTCCATAAGCATCTGACCACCGATTCCACGGTGATCCGGCCACTGATTCCACGGCCATCCGGCCACTCAACCGGGCAGGCAGTAACGCAGGATTTCTTCACTACCATCGACCTCTTTTTCGAAGCAGAGAGGTCGTCGTGGAGCGTTTATCCATGCGTAAGATTCGCGAAGTACTTCGTCTCAAGTTCGAGGTCGGGCTATCGGCTCGCCAGATTGCAGTCAGTGTGCAGGTCGGTCGTGTCACCGTCGGCGATTACCTCAACCGCTTTGCCGCCAGCGGTCTAGCCTGGCCCTGTTCGTTGTCCGATTCCGAACTGGAGCAGCAGCTGTTCCCGCCACCGCCGGCGGTACCCTCCGAACAACGACCGCTGCCTGATTGGTCTTGGGTGCATGCCGAGCTGCGTCGCCCCGGCGTGACCCTGGCGCTGCTCTGGCAGGAGTACCGCCTGAACCAGCCGCAGGGTTTTCAGTACAGCTGGTTCTGCGAGCACTACCGGGCCTGGCAGGGCAAGCTGGACGTGGTGATGCGCCAGGAGCATCGCGTCGGCGAGAAGTTGTTCGTCGACTACGCCGGGCAGACGGTGCCGGTTATCGACCGCCACAGCGGCGAGATCCGCCGGGCGCAGGTGTTCGTCGCGGTGCTTGGCGCGTCCAGCTACACCTTCGCCGAAGCCACCTGGTCGCAGCAGCTGCCGGACTGGCTAGGCTCGCATACCCGTTGCTTCGCCTTCCTCGGCGGCGTGCCGGAGATCGTGGTGCCGGACAACCTGCGCAGCGCGGTAAGCAAGGCCCATCGTTACGAGCCGGACATCAACCCCAGCTACCGCGACCTTGCCGAGCACTACGGAGTGGCGGTGGTGCCGGCGCGGGCGCGTAAGCCGCGCGACAAGGCCAAGGCCGAAGTCGGCGTGCAGGTGGTCGAGCGCTGGATCCTCGCGGCCCTGCGCAACCGTCAGTTCTTCTCCTTGGATGAACTCAACAGCGCCATCTCCGTGTTGCTGGAGCGGCTCAATCGCCGCCCGTTTCGCAAGCTGCCGGGCTCCCGGCACTCGGCCTTCGAGGCTCTGGATCGTCTGGCGCTGCGCCCCTTGCCGGTGCAACCCTACGTCTACGCCGAGTGGAAGAAGGCGCGGGTGGCTTCATCGACCAGCCAATCACTTGGCGCGAAAACAGATCCAGTACCACCACCAAGTACAACCAACCCTCATAGGTGCGGATGTAAGTGATGTCGGTGACCCAGACCTTGTTCGGTTCACTGACGTTGAACTTCCGCTCCAGACGGTTGGGCGAGGCCACAGTCGGCTTGCCACCATAGTACCCGGGGCGCCGACGATAACCGGTCTGCGAGCGCAGTCCCTCTCCCCGCATCAGGCGAGCCACGCGGTGCCGGCCACAAGACTCGCCCAGCTCACGCAGGTCGTCGTGGATCTTGCGGTAGCCGTAGACCTCGCCGCTTTCCAACCAGGCATGCTTGATCAATCCGAGCAGACGCTGATCCTCCTTGGCGCGTGCAGATTTCGGCTCGGCCAGCCAGGCGTAGTAACCGCTGGGATGTACCTGGAGGGTCTGGCAGAGGCGCCGCACCGGGTACTCCACCGACAGCTTGCTGATAACGGCGTACTTCAGCCGGACTCCTTGGCAAAGTACGCGGCGGCCTTTTTTAGGATGTCTCGCTCTTCGGTCACTCGCTTGAGTTCAGCGCGCAAACGACGCAGTTCGGCTTGCTGATCATCTACCTGCTGCCGCTGTACTTGGGGCTTGCTGTAGCGCTTTACCCAGGCGTACAGGCTATGCGCGGACACACCTAGACGCTCTGCCACATCGGCAACACGCAAGCCGCGCTCAGTGATGTGCTTGACCGCTTCGATCTTGAATTCTTCGGGGTAACGCTGGTTGCTCATGGCACCTCCTGATAGGCCTCATTATGAGGCTTGGAGGTGTCTACGAAACTAGGGGCGATTCACACCAAGCGGCCAAAGCCATCAAGCAGCTTGTCAACCCAGTGACAGCGCAAGGTTCAACACTTCCCAAGAAACCCAAACTCAAGCAAATCCGCTCGATCACTGAAGAAGACTACAGAGAGCTTCAGGAGCATCTGTTAGCGCGTGAATTCATGGACGAGGCCTGGTCGCTCGTACTTGCCTATTACTTGGGGGTACGCCCCTGTGAGATGCGCTCGATCACGGTGACAGGCAATCACGTTCATATCATTGGCGGCAAAAAAAATGCTCCGCAGGATAGGGGCGCCGACAGAACACTGGTCATTGACGACCCTGCCGTGCTCCAGGTTGTGGCTGGCGCCGCGAAATGGATGCGTATCTGCCCTCGCACTAATACAGCTATTCGGGATCGCCTGCGCAAGGAGTGCCGTGCTCTGTGGCCACGGCGCAAACAGCAGCCGACCCTGAAAAGCTTCAGGCACCAGATTGGTTCGAACCTGAAAGCGTCAGGTGAAAGCGATGAAGCTCTCGCCTACATGATGGGGCACCAATCCATTGAATCCATCAGCGTCTATGGGAACCGTCGATCTGGGGCTGGTCACAAATTGCATATCAGACCTGCACAGGACGCTGACTTGTCAAAAGTTCGCCACCCCAAACAGCCTGCTGTTTTTGGTCGAGAACGAGTGGTCGGCCGTATCGAGGCGCCACAGCGCCTGACAAACCGACGAACAACTGCACACCCTGTCGCAAATGAACGTTAGCGTTAGCGGCCGGGTATCATCTCAGGCGCCAGCCATCTGCCTAATCGTAAATGCCCTTCGTCCAACCACCGTAAACCCAGTGGACTCCGGTATTGACTGTTCAAAAACACGCCCGGTCTGCTCCAAGCGCAGATAGCGCGTTGCGCACTTTTTATCCAAACAGTTGGCTTTGAACCCTAAAGGGCTTTGGAAAACCAGCGGAGCCCTGCCAGAGCACACCGGGCACTTTTCCAAAGCAAGAATCGCCTGGTTGTGACCTTCCAGGGCTGACGCTTGCGCAGTGGAGTTAGAGGCAACCAATGCCTCCTTGAGCGCCGTCACTGCCTCCCCGGCCAAGGCCTCAGTAACAATCAGTTCATTTTGCTCTGAATTAACCTGAACCCCCGCAACCTGCTTTGCCTGTTCCAGCACTTTTTGCGGGATTTTTTGCAACGGCTGCGCATACGTAATCAGAGCCATTCGGCAAAGCACCTGGTCAACCAGCAAGCCAAAGCGCTCCGTGCAATACATGTCCGTGGGAGACAGCGGTATCCACTGCTCCGGGCAATAAGCCGCATCAATCTCCTGCCCCATTGCCGGCCAGGCGATAAACCGCTCCTTGCTCTGTGGGGTCACCTCAGGAGCAGGCGCATCACTCAACCAAGGCACAATGGTAAGCAATACCTCCTCTGGCGCTGAAAGGCCAGGAGAACTGCAAAGCAATTGCCACTCCAGCCCACGTTGCCGAAGAAGTATGTGCCTTCCGGCCCAGACACCTTCGTCCTGGCCATTCAGATAAGGCAGCAGTGCCCTCCTCATAACCAGACCGGCGTAACGAGAATAGACAGAAGCAAGAGACTGGTTCTGCCTGAAGCGCTCTGCTGGCGTGGCACGCTTGGCCTGCGCCACCTTCGCCAACTGATCCCACAAGATAGCCAGATGCCGATAATGCTGGTCGTGGCCAAGTATGTTGGTCATATGCAGCGCACCTGTCACTTGCGCCTGCCGACTGACCAACAAATACAGACCACTTTGCTGCAGACCCGTAATCGTCTGGTACAAGCCCTCAAGTTGATTAAGCGTTTTACCAAGCAACGTTGATGCGTTACTGGTTTCCTCTGCGCTGAATGTCATCCCCCACAAGCGACAAATTTCTTCACGCAGACGGTAATCGACATTCTCCGCCTCATAGAAGCGCAGCGCCTGATTCAGCGTCGCCTGCAAGCCACGCAACTCCGCCAGGCGTCCGTGCAAATAGCGTTCAATCTTATCCAGCAAGCGCGCAAAGACACGATTCTCATAGATGCCATAGTCATCTTCGCTGAAGCGGGCCAGTACCTTCTTGGGGATCACGCCACTCAAGGTCTGCCGCTGCCAGCACTCCGAGTGCGAGGCCAGATGCACCAAAGCCCCTTTTGCCAAACGGCGTGCGCGCCCGATATCAGCCACCTCATCCTCATAATGCAGATCAAGGCGCGGACGCTGCGAGATGTGATGCAGATGCCCTTGCTTCACCACATCCAGAAGCTGCTCCTCAAAGGGCTGCAGATGGCTCTTGGCATCAATGATGGAAGCGGGCATCAGGGGGGACATCAAAGGCGCCTGCAGCGCCTCGGCATCAATAGTCGTAATGACCTTGCTCAGCAATTCCGTTGCCGCCGCCAGACTTTTTTGCGACGGCGTAAAAGTGCAAGCCTCATCACCCAACTGGCAGCGCTGGTCCCCATCACTCACCAGCACACCCGTAAATACCGGTGTATGTCCATTGAACGCAGGCCCGTCACCCACGGACTGATAGCGACCGGGCGGAATGAGGGCGGGCAAGTGCCGGCACTGCTCACCAGTAAAACGATCAATCCACATCAGCTACGCCCATCCAGGCGACGAATATCAGCCTCCAACAGCTCCATAGACTTGCGCGGATCACCCGCCAGATCAGCGCTGATCCAGAACTCCTCCAGAGCGCCCTTCAGATTACGCAGCGTCTCGGCAGAAACGTTGTAGCGGCCGGTCACTTTGCCAGGACGCATGATTCTCGTGGCCAGCAAGTGATCGAGCGCCTCCCCCGAAGAGGCCCCGCAGGCCAGCATGACAGGGATGAAATCCAGCGCCTGTTTTTCAAAGCGGTTCCCCCAGCCCAGCTCAAACTGGCTGCCCAACTGTTCGGTGAAGGCATCGCCGGTCAAGTCCTTCAGCAGCTTGACGACCTCCTCCTTGCGCTCAGCACGTGCCTTGCCAAATGCCTTGCGCAAGGAGCGATAAGAGTAGTTGGCCGGCTCAAACGACTTGATCGTGAAGCGCTTATCCTGCTTGGGCAGAGTCATTACATGAGCACGATCATAGGTCTTGTCCGCCAGCTCATTGGTGGTTTCATCATGGTTCGCGGTACCAATAAACCAGACATTGGCTGGCACCCTGATCTTGCGTCCCTCGGCCAGCATCGCAGGTGCATTGGGCAACGACGTTTCCGAGAGGCTGATCAAGCGCTCATCGGGGTTGTTCTTCTCCAGGGCAGAGAGGAACTCGGCAAAGTATTGCTCAGGGCGCGACAGGTTCATCTCGTCCAGCAGGATGATGTTGCAGGTGTCTTCCCAACGCGGGGTCTGCGCTTTGTATAGCGCCTGCAAGCAGTCCTTCTCGTAGAACCGTCGCTCAAAGGCGTTGTAATGACCAAGAAGATCATCCCGATCACGCCAACCGGCCTGCACTGAGATGTCTGTGCAGAAGCCCCCCATTGCTTTGGCAAAAGCCTTGGCAAGACTTGTTTTACCGGTACCACTGATACCCTGGAAGACATGCAGCTGGCTCATGGCCAAACCACCCAGCAGCACGCGGATATCCTCGATCGGATAGAACAGTTCTACATGCTTTTCAGCTTTAGCAATCCGATGCTGTAACTGGGTGGCAAATGTCTCTAGATCAGGCACTTCATCCAGTTCCATACGCGCCCGGTAATCACGCTCACTATCCATCAGCGACATGGCAGGGAATGGCGTCTGGGTCTTCTGCGCACTGGTCAGCTGCTCGATGCGGCTTTCCAGATCATCAATGTGAACGGTAAGGGTATTCTTGTGTTGCTCCAGAACACGTTTCTCACGCGCCACAGCCTCAAGCTCTGTAGCCGCGACACGCTTGTTGCTCAACTCACGACGCAGCTCATCCCGCTCAGGGCGTAGCTC
Organism: Pseudomonas sp. UBA6323; assembly: GCF_002439135.1. Lineage (NCBI taxonomy): Bacteria > Pseudomonadati > Pseudomonadota > Gammaproteobacteria > Pseudomonadales > Pseudomonadaceae > Pseudomonas > Pseudomonas sp. UBA6323. The sequence goes on from NZ_DJSX01000079.1 coordinate 5,919, forward strand.
AGCTACTTCTCTTTCAAGATCAGCCTTGCTGTCACGCAGGTAGTCATTATCGCGCTGCAATTGCGCCGTATCCGATTGCTCCAGGCTGCGCTTGAGTTCACGGTTTTCCTGACGCAGCGCTTCCAGTTGCTGCAGGATCTCAGCTCCGGATACTTCGCCCAGGGATTGCTTGAGCTCCTGAATATCGAGCAGCTGCTCCTTGAGTTCATTCGCCTTGCTCCAGGCCCGCTCACGCTGCTCTTCCAGCTTGGCAACAACCTGGTGATGATTCGCCCGCTCGGATGCCATTTCCTCATCCAGACGCTGCTGCAAGGCCTTTTCCTCTGCCTGGATATCCGCCCACTCACGATCCAGGCGGCTACGCGCACGATCTAACTCGACCACTTTCTGCTTGATGTCGTGCTCACGCTGATCAAGCAACCTGACACGTTCAGCCTCTGCCTCCGTGCAACTGAACTTGACCTCCGCCAGCCGCCTTGCTGCCTGGGAAATTTCACCGTCGAGCTGGTGCTTGTCTTCGCGCAACGACTGAAGATCCGCTTCATGCTGACGCACCTGCTGACGTTGTTGCGCCTCCAGCTTACGTAAAGCCGCTTCGTTTTCCGCAACAAAGCCGGCTTGCGCATTGGCCTCTCGCATATTCAGGGAACGCTCGGCCTCCAAATTTTCGGCCATCTTCAGCGCCAATTCCTGCTGAGCCTCAAGCAGCTTGTCCCACTCAGCCTTGAGCTCAGCTTTCTCTGCATCCAGTCCGGAGCGGACGGCCACAAGCGCTTCCTGTTCGGCTACCTGCGCCAGTGCCGCCGCCTCGGCAGTTTCAGCTAGTTTGCTGGCAGCAGCCCACCTCTCGGCATATTCGTCATGCAAACGCTCCTTGAAGCGCACCAACTCCTTGCAGAGCGTGGCGAATTGCTCAATCCAGCGAACCAGATCACTGTCGCCCTCAAAACGCTCGCAGACGCCGCGCAACCACTCACGCTCGACAGAAATATCCAGTGTCATGTCAAAAGACTGATAGGCCTTGGAAGCGTTCTCGAAAGAAGCGCTCCATACATTCACTTGCTGCTCCACTGAAGCACGGGCCATACCGACCGCAGACGGTGCCGCTGCAGGGATTTGCTGTGGACCAAACTTGTTCGAGCTTTTCTTGCCCATTACATCCATTCCTTAAAAAATTCGGTGAAGCCCAGCGCGTACTGGATGTTATCCAGCGTTTCCTCATAGGTGAGGGGGGCGACTTCTCGTCCGGTAAAGCGGCTCTGCGCATGGCTGCTGCGGTTACGCAAATCCGCAAGCAGCAACAGCCTGTCAAGTTGCAGCTCGCGAGCTAACAGCGTCTTGAACGGGTGCCCGGAGTGGTTGAGCGTTCCCATTGCTGCAGCAAACAGCAAAGCCTTCAGGGAGCTGCCTGGCCGAGAGCAAGCCAAAATGATCTGATTGATGTTTTGCCCGGCTAGTTTGCTGATTACCCCGTCGGTAAACGCCGGCAACTGCAAGGCGGATAGCACGCGCGCATTTAGCCCTCGGCCAAGGTTTTTCTGTTTGGGCAGATGGCCTGCTTCAACTGGATATTGGTGAATCAACCACTGCATGAGGACCTCAAGCAGTTTCTGGCACTCCATCACTGCAGCATCCAGTTCCTGCTCACTCTGGTCGCCTTGTTCCAGCTTGTTCATACGCAGTAGCAGGGCTGCCAAATGCCGCTTGATATCCGGTTGCCGCGCCGCCCAGGGGTATTCCGTGAGCACCTGCATATCCGCCTGCTGGCGCATGGCCTGCAGCCACTGCTCAACCGTCTGATCATCCGCACGCGGAACAGAAACCAAAGGCTGCAAATGGTTGAGCAGGTACTTGCTACCCCCCTCAGTCTGCTCCCGCAAAGCATCCTGTAACCACCAGGCGTTGGCTCGCAGCGCAAACGGATCGTCGACTGCCCACAGCTCCAGCCCCTCGTCATCAGGCTTGGCCCAGAGCAGTACCCTTGCAGGCTTGGCGGTATCATCCAGCCGCTGCACCCCAGACAACTTAAGGAATTGCGGGAACTGGCCGCTATCGAGCTGCCGAGCTGCCCGGCAATCATCCCGATAGTCGCGATAAGCTATCGCCAGAGCCTCATGATCCAACGTCGGCAGTGATGACTTGCCCGCCGCCATCACAAACGGCCGGATTGACTTGCCGCTTTTCCGCTCCCCTTTGAATACGGGATAGCGTTGCAGCGGATCTTCGGGCTCGATCGAATCAAGCTGCTCAGCGAAGCGTGGCCAGAACTGACCACTGATAGCATCCTGGAACAGATAACCAGCCTTCAGGTTGTCATCCTCAACAGACTCACCATCCAGCAGTTGCTCGCCTTTTTCAGTCAGCCCACGGGCACTATCAGTCAGCCAGCCGTTACTCACCCCTTGAGCCAGTATCAGCTTGATCAGATTGACATGCAGCCCGGTCAACTCAGCGATTGCCTCCGCTTGCGTCAACTGTGCCCGGATCAACCCCAGCACAGCGCGCTGGAACAGATTCAACTGAGCCTCTTTTGCCTCGGGATAAAGCACGCGATGAACCAGCACCGGCCACAACAAGGGCCTAGCCTCGCCGCGAGGCTTTTCAGCAAACTGCAGATAAGTACCGGTTTCAGCGAATGCAGCCATGCTCACCCCCACACAGCTGATAAAAAGCAGCCAGAGCTGGTACAGCCTCTTGTGCATCCGGGTTACTGGCCAAAGCAGCATCCCCGACACAAATCAGCATCTGCCTTTGCCGGCTCATGGCCACGTTCATGCGGTTTGGCAAACGCAGGAAACCAAACTGACGGTTCAGTTGCAGCTCACGCTCACCCCCCTCGCTGGCAGCAGCTCGCACCGAGCGATTGGGCTGGAAACTGCGCACGCAAGACAGCAGCACCACATCGAACTCCTTGCCCTGGAAGGCGTCCACCGAGCCAACCCGCAAGCGTTCCTCTGCAACCACGCTTCCATCTGCCTGCACCTTGCGGGTCAACTTGAACTGCTCATGCGGCTCGTAGCCCCCCTCGCGCTTTACCATCAAGGGAGTACCGTCGATTTTCTGCTGAGCGAGCTTCTCCATGATCAGATCGCGCTGTGCCGCGTAGAAAGTAATGATGCCAACAGACAACGCCTCACCGCCGGCCTGCATCAGCTTTACCACTTCTTCAGCAATGCGCTGCGCCTCCACCTCTCGAACCCGGCTAGTGCCACGGCGCTGATCACGCCCCTGTACCGTCGGCACATCAATCCACTGACAAACATGGCCACGGTACGACTCCGCCAGCGGCCCCAGCCTGGAAAGCAGCTCCTGGCTGAATACAAACGCCTCTGCCGGCCTGCCGGAATGCAGAACCCCCAGGTTTTCACATTCATAGAAGTGCTTACTGACAAAGTTGCCCAAGACCGGATGCATGCGGAACTGGGTATCAAGCATCACCACACGGCGAATCGAATCCTGCTTTTCCAAATCCTGTAGCTTGACCCGCATACGCTCGAAAAGACTGGATCGGAAAGCCGCCAGTTGCAGTTCGGTCAGTTCATGCTCCTCCTGTAACTGCCCCTCGATATCCGGCTCAAGCATGTGCGGGAGCTGGCGGTCATCGCCCACCAGAACAATCCGCCGCTTGGCCATGGACATCGGAATAAACAGATCCAATGGATTGGCCCGTGCTGCCTCGTCGATGACAACCGTATCGAACTCGATATCCGAGTTGGAGCTAGTGGATACCTCTTTCAACATTTCCATCTGCTTGCCCGCAGCCTGCTGGCAGGTTGCACCGACCACCATCGAATACTCATTGACCACAGCCCGCGCAGCGGAACGATCGGACTCCAGACTATCGACCAGTTGCTCCAAGACCCATGCAACCCCCTGCTTGCGCTTGGCCATGCGGTCTTCCAGATAGCGATCCACCTCATCAAGCAGCGCTAGGCCATCAGGGTCTACCTGGCGTTTCAGCGCAGCCGGCCGGTAATCCGGCAAGTGCTGATCAAGCAACAGATCCTTCCAGATCTTCAGAGCCTGAAGGGTCGCCGGCTCAACGTGCGAGCAGTCGGCAAGTTCTTCCAGCAGGCGCAGCAGCTCCGGGGCCACACCTTTTTCATGGCGCTTGAGCCAGCTCAGCAGATCCCAGGCACGCTCGCCGCCATCATCGGTAAAGGCAGCAACCTCGACACGCAGAGCACGGATACGCCTGAGCAGCTGAGAGGGAGGCAGACCTCCCGCAGCTGTAGCCGGCGCTTGACCGGCAAGCGTATCGATATACTCCTCGAACTGACTTTCAAGCCGGGGCGGCAATGCCAGGCCGCTTTGCTCCAGTTCACGCAAGTCATGCAAAAGGCGCTGGAACTCATCCGCCTGCTGTGCAGGGCCGGTACTCGCTACCCGGGCAAGGGCCAACCTCGCGGAAATGGCCCGCAACTGCTCAAGCTCAGGGAAGCGGCTGTATTCCTGCGCAATCTTGCGGTGCAAATGAGCCGCCTGGCGTTCCAGCCAAGGCTCAATCAAAGTCGCCTGATCACTCTCGCCGTGCTTGCCGCCCACCCGCGCGCCAGGTAAGCCGAATACATCGCTACGCTCCAGTGCATTGTCGACGGCATCATGCTGAAAACTGCTGACCAGTACCTGCGCCGCAATATTCTGCTTCTCCGCTCGCTCCCCCAGACAACGCTGCAATGCTGCAATAACCTGGGTTTTACCGGTACCAGGAGGGCCGATGATGATTGCCAGATCAGGGGTATTGAGCGCGCAATCCAGCGCCAGCGCCTGCTTCTCGGTCGGCTTGCCACCCTTGAAAGACTCCAGCACGTATGGGGTCAGCCCGCTGATCGGGCGTCGTCGCGCAGCAGGAACCGCAACCCCTTCCAGCAGCCATTTCAATTGCGGCAGTCGCGTGCCCGAGTCAATCGACTGCTTGGCTGCCAAGCGACGCTTACCCATCGAACGTTGGCCGGCAAGAGACAGATACAACCAGCCCTCCCCCGCTTTCGGTCGGATGTTGGTCTTACCCGCCGCCTGTTTGAAAATCACGCAATCTGGCTCGAAGCGAATAGTCCCCCGCGGAGCATTGGCAGTCCTTTGAGCCTTCTCGGATGAAAGCTCTTCCAGCCAGTCCGGACGCTGATCGCCCAGATCAAACTGATCATTGCTGCTCAGCTCCAGATCGCGCCAGCGCTCGCGGAACACCTGATACTGCTCCTGCGACTTGGGAATCAGACGCCAGGCATTGCCACGCCCCTCCTGAAAGCCGTGGCACTCGGCGTAAGCCAGAGAACCCAAACTTTCTGCCTGCTCTAAAGCTCTTTGCCACTCTTTATCGTTGTAAAGATTCCAGAGTTCGAGATAGCTGGCGTTGTCACGCAGCGCCGCACTCAGCAGAGCCTGCTGACTGGCGCTGCCGAGTGCAGCCGCAACAGAGGCATCCTTAAATTCAAATTGGCCAAGCAGGATGGAGAATGCACCATCACGATGGGTATGACGGTTAACACGCTTGAGCAGATAACTGCCATCCTGGCGCCGCTCGACATCGGCACGCCAGCCATTACCCAGCAACTGAAAGCCGCCCTTGGTAGCGGTATTGCTGAAACGAGCAACCGTCAGCCAGTCACCCTCAGCCAGGCCCTGTACCACAAAGTGCTCGGCAAACCAGCGACAGGCCAGTTCAACAGTGCTGCCGGCAATTTCGCGCTTGGCGTGCAAATCCTCAGCAAGCAGCTCATCAACACCCAGTTCAAGCTGCATTGCCGTTACTTCAACCGGTGCGCAGTATTGCACCAGCAGCTTGTTTTTCTTCGTACCGGTCAGCAACCAGCGGGTCTGATCACGCAGGGCCAGACGGCCAAATATTTCGGCATCGGCCTTGGCACAATTGACGCGGATGCGCACATCTCCCTGCACCGCCAGCCAGTCATCTTGATAGCGCTGCAGGAAAATCGCCTGCCCGTCCTGCAAGGCATCCACAGACTCATCTGTAGAAAGCGCCAGCACATCGGCTGACAGCATGGGGAAATCTTTAAATTCCATTTGCCATCACCACCGGAATTGCCAGACGACTTTGCTGGAGGGCAACCCGGAGTCCTTATGCCCTGACTTCGCAGGCTCACCTACATGAATCAGGAAGGGTTCCTCATCCTGGCCACGCAGGCTCTCCTTGAGGCCCTGATAACGCTGCAACGGTTTAATGTTCTCCCCGCGCTGCAACTGCAACTGGCTCTCAGGAAGCGGGAAAATCCCCAGGCCCTTGTCGCTGTACTCGATACGGATATGGTCAGCCGGCCAACGGTCATAGCTGAACGTCGGCAGCAAGCGCTTGAGCTCAACCTGCCCTCCCGGCTGCAGCCAGACCTTGCGCCCCGTCGCTACCAGGTCTGGAGGAGCCTCCGCATCCCCGTCCTGCTCGGCAGGCAAGGCAATGAACTCCTCAAACATAACCAGACGACTGTCAGCCGGCTCCGGGCAGAAATAACACTCCGCTTTGTCCGCTGCCCGCAAGTCCGCTGGCAACAGGCTGGTACTGCCGCAGCCAGGGCAGCAATAGATGCGCTCGTCCACTTCAACCAGCGCCTCAAGCCACTCGGCCATAGCCGGGCGCTCATAGGGGCTGGCTCGCCCACCCTCAAAGCAACGGCTAAACAGTTGGGGCAGCTTGCTGTGCTCCAGCAGTTGCAGCGGCAGATTAACGAAGCAAGCGTTACTGTCGTCCTCGCTATCGTTGATCCAGGGGTGCTCACCGCGCAGCGCGGCATCCTCGATTTCAGGCTCACCGTCGCTGACCATCTCACCCTTGAACGGGTGGTTGTGTGTCAGCAACTGATAGGCAATAACGGCGAAGCTCCAGCAATCGGTGAGGCTGGACAACAACGCCTCACCACGCACCACTTCCGGTGCGCCATAGTCCACGGTGTGCAGGGTCAAGCCACTGTGGCTATCGAGGCTGATGTTGTCGCAGTCAATCAACCACGTCTCGGCAAACGCCGGATCGTCCGAGACAAAGATATTGTTCGGCGACAGATCACCGTAGAGCATGCCGCGCCCGTGCAACTGATTCAGTGTTCTGGCCATCTGGCCCAGAATACGAATACGCCGACGCAGCCCGCCCTGGCGCAGATAATCTTCATGCGCCTCTTCTTCAGCATTAGCAAAACTGTCCAGCAGCCCCTGCAAAGGCACCAGCCCGTCCATCAGCTCCATCACATAACCGCAGCGTGGCTCAGCCAGCAGTTCAAGCGGTCTAGCCAGCTTCAAATCGGCCAGATCCTGCCGGGTCAGCCATTCGATGTGCTCACGCCAACGACGGCGCGCCTGCTCATCCTTATTGGTAAACCCCTTGATCAGAGCTTGTGGGTACTGGGTGCGGTAAACAACGCCCTGCCCACCACTGCTCAACTCACTCGTGAGCTCATAAACCGAACCTTTGCTGTCCTGCACCATGCGCTGCTTCTGCGGCGCGGCCTTGTTCGTGCTCATCTGTATCAATCCGTTAAGAAAATTCCAGCAATGCTCTTGTCGTCACCATGGCGCGGCGTCGACCAGTCCAGCAGCTCACCCGTCAACCAGCGGCGCATGCGGCGCTTGCTACTACAACGCAGTTGGCGCCGGTAAATGGCATCAAAAAACGACTCAAGCTGCGATGGAATCAGGTCATCCGAGATACCATCCGTCATCAGCAGTACGCCATCACCCGGCTGGCTCAACTCAAACTCGAAACTGCGAGTATTCCGGGCATCCGCCTGGGCCAAGGTCAGGGTCTGATTACCGAAGCCCTGGCGTTGATCGGTCAGCACCTTGAAAGCGCCAGCGCTTCTTGCCAGCAGCAATCCATCGCCAATCTGTCCGGCAACAGCCCGGCCACGGGCATCCACGCGCGCCCACAGGCAGGTCGTTTCATGCAGGCGATAACGCTCGCCAAAACAGGCCAGCCAGGCCTTGCGAACCTCGTCAGTAACCGCTGCATGAGTAATGTCCGCCTGGCACCGAAGCACGTGCCGTGACAACTGCACCGCCTTGTGCGAACCGAAGTGGCTCAAGGGGCGACTGCCCAATCCATCGGCAACTGCAACGCACCAACCGCCGCGTATACCACTGACGGCCAGGGCATCCTGGTTAGGTGAGTCATCCTGTTGGTGGGCGGGGCCCCTCACCGAAGCCCCACTCGCCAACAAGCGCATCAGAAATCCCAGTCCTGATCATCCGTCGGGATTTGCAGCGGAGCAGACTGATTCGGCGTCGCCGAGCGGCTACGTGCACTGACGCTCATCGTCACAGCGCGGAAAAAACGGTGGATATCCGCAGCATTCTCGGCACGGAACAGCGGTGCCTCCGGGTCATTGGCAAAATCACCGAGCATGCTCTCATCGGCATCAGCACCGATGGCCATGGCAAAGCGAGTGGCCTTGGACGAGCGCTCGCCATTGGCCAGACGAGCAAAGGAACCCTGCCAGTCATCAGTAGGGTGGCCATCGGAAACCAGCACGATTACCGGTTTGTAGGCGCGGGAGGGGATGCTGTCCTTGTCTTCGATCATCTGGCTGGCCAGTGCCAGAGCACCACCCAGCGGAGTCGCCCCCGCAGCAGTAAGCGGGGTGAAGCCCTGCAACTGATGAGCCGGAGTCAAAGGCAAATTCACCTCTGCTTGACTGCCAAAGGTGATCAAACTGACCTGCAGTTCAGCCCGCAGGCGGCTCTCGCCGGCAAAGCTGCTGATCATGTCTTTCAGGCCCTTGTTCAGCGCCTCGATCTTGCCATCCACAGACATGCTGCCACTGGTGTCAGCCAGAACGATGATCGGCAGCGGACGGGCGGTTTGGACCTGGAATTTTTTGAGTTCCGACATTGTGTACTTCCTTGGTAGTCAATTGGATATCTCCCTATAAGCGCATTCCGTGCCAACTCATGTTTTCTTTTAAAAACAGTATGTTATGCAATCTTGAAGGCCGAGAAAGATCGTTATATACGTAAAAACCGTTATTTATTGGTAATTTTGTTTACCGACACGAACAGGGGCTCATTCACAACGCTGTGGGAAATACCCCTCACAATCCCCAGTAATACTGCTTAATCTTCTGCGCCATCCGCTGTCGGCGTTCGAGCAGAAACTCGTCGAACTGATCCGGCGCGTAGGCATCCAGATTGTCCGGCAGACAGTTAGCAGCCAGGTTCGCCTTGAGGCCCTCCAGGCGGTGGTACGCCCCCACGGCGCGTAACCCAACAGTGGAAGTGCACCCATGATCAGGCTTGGGGCGGCGGCCAGGGGTGCTGCCTTGAAAAAGCCGGACTGCAGAATTCTCTTTCGCAATTATTTGTGAACTCTCAAAAGCCAGAGAACGACCAACATGTAGCCGTCTACAACGGCTGAATGGATACGGCCTTCCATCCCCAGCTTTCACGCTTTTTGTTGTAGACCTGTACCGCCGTACCGGAAACCTGCTGACCGTCTTCGATCTCGCAGCGCTCCACCAATGGCGGAGGAATAAATATTTCGCTTGGGGTAAATCCCATGCCGTTAGAGACGCGAACCGCCTCGGTGAAGTCCTTGCGCAACAAATCGCCTGGCACTTTTTCGCTCGCCTTTGCGGAAAGCACGCGGTATTGAGGGCCACGCTTCGAAACATAGCGAACAAGCTGCACCTCGATGGCATCGCCCTCGGCAAACGCACACGGCAACACCGACATCGGGATCTCACCATTGATCTCCCGGCTGACGATGTAGCGAATGACCTGTTTGTCCTCATTCACCTGGTTCACAACCCCTAAAAGCTCGGGTGCCACATCCCACACAGTAGCGCCAGGCCGGCGCTCCAGCACAAACAGGTTGAAGCGCTGCTTCTCATCAAACTCGCCCTTGATCCTGACGGCATCCCCGGCCGCCAAACTCATCCGCGCGACCTTTGACTCAGGAATCGACACCTCCGCGGGGATTGAGCCCGTTTTCAGGAAAACCTTGCGCTTGGGCTTGTTCTCTCTACCCGGCACGACAAAGGTCTCGCCCAGGCAAGCATCAATCCAGGGCAAGTCATTGAACAGCAGCGCCTCAGCCGCCTTTGCATTCAGCCTGTAGTAGTCACGGTTGGATACCTTGGCCTGCACACCGGCAAACCAGTCCTGCGCCGCTATACTGGCAACCTCTTCAGGGATCTTGTAGCCCTCCTGCTCCTTGGCTCGAACAATAGCCTCGACCTCATGCTTGGCTGCTGCATGGTCATTAGCCTCCAGCATGCGCTCGGCGACTTTCAGGCGGATTTTCCCGGTGAACTTGTCCTCTGCCGAGCAGGTCAGCGCCTTGCAATAACAGCCCAGCGCAGCGTCCTGATCCTTTTGCGAGACAATTTCCCCCAGCAGCCCCCAGGCCCAGTAATCGTTGGACTTGGCCTTGGTCACCGCAATCCCGAAAGCCAGCGCCTCGTCATGCCGGCCCAGCGCCAGCAGCAGCTTGGCCTTGTTCAGCTTGAGAAATACGTTGTCCGGGAAGCGGCCCATGGCACTATCAATGAAGGGCAGTATGTACTCCTGCCCGTCAGCATCATCCGCAGCGGCCGCCTCCTTGCCCGCGAGCTGGATGACCTTCTCAGCCAGTGACGGATACTCCCTGCCATCCTCGGCGCGGTAACGCTCATAGTCTTCCCCGCGCAGGTGCTGGAGATCCCAATGGCGGGAAAAGGCCAGCATTTTCAGCTTGTCCTGCCCGGCCAGTTTGGCGGCCAACTGCAGCATGCGAGAGTGGAGCGGAGAGGGCTTTTCGATCTCCAGCTTGAGATAGTCACTTAAATTGCGCTTGACCTCGCCAACGCTGAAGTTCTCCTTGGCCAGCAGCGCCTTGGTGTGCTGGTAAAGCTCCCAGCCGAAACTGATCTGGATCTCCTGATTGGCAGCGCCGTTCATCCATACCTTGCGGTAGATGGCTGCAGCCTGCGCATGCTGCCCGCTCTTACTCAGCCCCTTGGCCTCGCTGATCTGCCGGCCAAAGGGATTACACAGCGAGAGCGCATGGCGAACGCCTTTATTCAGCACATCGTCAGCAGGATCGACAGCAATACTCTCCAGCTGACTGCGATAGTGCGGCAGGTTCTCCAGCTGCCCGTCCTTGGCATCTCGCTTGATCAGGTCGATCAGGCACCAGGCAAATGCCTTGCGGTCCCAGTCATCCACTTGCGGTGCAGCCATCAACTCAAGCGCCATCATGTAGGCTTCGTCGATCGCCCCTTCCCTGCGCTTAGCGAATACCTCCTTGTTGCTAGTCATGCCTGCATACCTGCGGTAAGCATCTGCCCGACCTCAGCGGCCAGGGTGCCCGGTGAGCACGCTGCGACCACGGGCTGGCATTTCGTGAACTGGTCTTTGCCGTTGTACCAAATGTCATAAACGGCCACGGCACCATCACGGGTAAAGCTGTAGCGCTGGCACCACTGCAACTCAGCCACATTGTGCAGCGTGATACCACTGCCCGCACACAGGCTGAGCACCTTGGCGTGAAACTCATTGAGGAACGGCTTGGCGAAATGCACATCGGCAACCCCTGCCGGCCTACCATCCGCAAGCGGCAAGCCCTTGAGCTCGGCAAGCACAGCACTCAGTTCGCTGCTCAAATCGGAGAGATAAGGAGCCGCTACACCAGTAACCTTGCTCTTGCCGTTATAGGCAATGTCTATCCGGGCAGACTCCCCCTCACGGCTGAAGAGGTAAACCTCCTGGTACTGGTGATGGAGTACGTCCTCGATGCTGACCCCACGCCCGGCAATCAACCGACGCACCTCGGTCAGCAACGCGAGCAGCACTGTTGCACTGGCGGGGATGCCGAATGTTTCGTCCTGCGGCGCAGGGGCAACCGCTGCAGATGCTGGCGCTGCAACGCTGGGAGCTGGAGTTGGAGCTGGAACTGAAGCCGGAGCCGGAGCCGGAGCCGGAGCCGGAGCCGGAGCCGGAGCCGCGAGCATGCTGGGCGCTGCGCGGAGCATCTCCAGCGCCGGATTGGCCACCATCTGAATACCACTCCACGGCTGATGGTTCGGCGGATCGAGCAGATACAGGTGGCGCGCCGTGCGCGTGATCGCCGTGTAGAGCCAGCGGAAGTAGTCCGCCGCCAGTTGGGTTTGATGGCTTTTGCACTTCACAAACACATGGTTCCACTCACTGCCCTGCGCCTTGTGGCAGGTGATGGCGTAACCGAACTTGAGCCTCAAGGCATTGAAATACGGATCCGCCATCAGGGCATCCTTGAACGCCTTAGTCCGCCTTGGCAAGTGCTTGTGGCGCATGCAGAAGTCGAGGTAGAGCGCCTTGTTCTCATCTGACGAGAGTGTGGGCTCCTTGCTGTAGAGCAGGTCCTCGATGATCTTGGCCGGGAAAAAATGCGCTGTGCCATCAAGGTCACGGAAGCCTGCCAGCACGTCCCTGAAGCGCAGCGGCACAACAATTTCCTCGACCACTGAGGTTTCGGGATTTCTCCGCTTCAGCTTGACGCTGCGCTCTTCAACCTCTCCGAGCACCTCACGGATCAGGCCGAAGTCACCGTTCGAGATAAAGAACCCGTACGCGTTGCTATTGGCAACAGCCATCACCTTGTCCCCCGGACGCACCTGCGCCCAGCCGGGGAAGAAGTGTTCGCGAATTAACCGGTTGTAATCGCCCACGTCAGCGTTGGAATGAGCAATTACGATGGACTCGCCGTTGATCTTGCCACCGCAGGAGTCCAAGTAACGCTGCAACAGCGCCTGATGTTCGACCTTCTCAACGTCTGGATAGGCGAGGTCCATGGTCAGGCGGTTGAACACCTTGCTCTGCAATGACTGTCGCAGGGGCTGAGCGTTGGCCAGAATGCCGCTCTGCGCTTTCTGCCGCACCACCTCAGACAGCTCGTATTCGCTGCAACGGACGCGGTGATGGCGCAACAGATACTCCGCATCCAAAGCAGGGGAAAAGTTCATCCCCACCGGTGGCAGCTGCGCGTCGTCGCCGATGAAAATCACCTTCTTGCTGTGATCGTTATGGTCCAGGTTCACAAACTTGAGAAAGTCGGCCAGCAGGTAACCCGTACCGAAGCGGAAAAACTCAGCCTCCTGGTAGATATCGGCCACCATCGAGGCCTCGTCGACGATGTACACCGTATCGGCTGAGAGGCTGTTGACCGCCAGCTGCGCGTAGAACTTGAAGGTCTCGGTACCCTCGGTGTCTGCATCGCGGTACTCGTCCATATCGTCGAACGCATAGAGAGTCTTGTGCAGGGTGTAAGCCGGCGACTGGGTTTTGCTGGCGATCACCTTCGCGGCCTTGCCGGTGGGTGCGGCGAGCACGTAGTTGCGGCCAATGGCCCGGAAATACTCGGTCAGCCCCTTGGTGATGAAGGTTTTGCCGGTGCCCGCGTAGCCTTTGAGAAGGAAAACGCTCTCCGACCTACTACTTAGGAAGCGCTCGATCTGTTTGACCAGCTCCGTCTGGCCACTGGTCAGCGTATAGCCGGCAAAGGCGTCGTGAATACTGAGATGCTGACGCGTGTTTCCACTGCTGAAATCGATAGAGTCCAGGACCTGAGCCGAGGCGCACTTGAAATCATCCAGCCGGGCCTGATCAGGTGCCGGTGTGCTTGACGCGGCCTCAGCCCGAGCGGCTTTCTCTGCGGCCTCCAGGCGGTTCAACTCGTCTTCCGCCCTGGCCAACTGCTCGGCACGGTCGTCTGCAGGGCTGTCCGGCTCCGTGTCTTCGACTGGAGCCGTGAACGGCGGATAGCTGTTGGCAGACTCACCGCTGTAGGTCTTGTAGAACCACTGGCCGATCAGATATGCATCCCCAATCAGGGCAAGCGAGACGCTGGCGTCGATAAACCCGCCATGCGCGGCTTTATTGCCGATCATCCGCAGCGCATGCAGCCTCTGCAGCACGATGTCGCCAACCAGCTCCACAAAGGCCGGGGACTTGAGCTTCTCGAAAAAGCCATCACTTGGTTCACAGGGCAGGCGCAAATCCCGGTAGAGCACCCCCACCAGCACCTCTGCAAAGCAACGCAACTTGACCACGGCGGTATGCGGGTCAGCAAACACATAGCGTTCTGCCAGCGAGGCATGCTGATACAGCTCGGGCCAGCGAGACTTCAGCGGGGCAAAGTTATCCGAAACCATTCATTTCCCTTACTCGACCGGGCGACTGCCTCACGAATCCATTGATGCATTTAGCGACAGGGTGCCGCATGGCACCCAAGGGCAGGTTGACGACCGTCAAATTAGCCGGTGACGCAACAGGCAAATTCACTCACCAAAGCAGACGGCTAATCAGCGGAAGCCGTTTCCACTACGGCATTCCTAAACTTTATTGGCAGGTTATAGGCGTAACTCATTATCTGAGGGAAAAGATTTATTTCGGATTTACCTCGAGGCTTCCAGCGCCTCAGGAAGTCTCTGTGGCCGAAAAATACCAAGTGCAACCGGGCACGAGAGCAGGCAACGTTTAGGCGTTTGCGGTCAAGTAAAAAGTTGAGGCTACCTTCAGTACGCACTGTTGAATAACAGACGATATCAGCCTCGCTACCCTGAAATGCGTCGACCGTATCGACAGCAACCTCTAAGGTTCCCAGGCGCCCATTTCGCCACCCGATAGCACGCAGGCGTTCGCGAATCCGCTCCTTCTGCCCGCCGTAAGGGGTAATAACGGCCACCGAAATATCAGACTGTATTGATTCGGCAAGATCGCCCAGAAACTTGACGATCTCCTTTGTCTCCTGAGGGTTCTCCTTACTTTTTGAATTACGCGACTGTTGCTGTCGCCCTTTGACATCCACCCAATAGATACTTTTTTCCAGCACATAACGCTTTTCGAACTCATCACTTTCGCGACCATTGTGCAGAACACGCTCGCCATGACGGGTATAGAAAAGCTCTGCAACCAGATCACCAATCGCCGGAGCCATTCGATATTGCAAGTTCAGCGTTTCCCGGCACTGTGCAGGCAACCGCTCAAACATGACCTCGAAAAAACTATTATCGAGGAAGCTCTCCTGCAGAAATCCGAGCTGTTCAGCAGCGTCGTCCTCCCGCAACAGAGGAGCGATACTGGGCGGCAACTGATAATGATCCCCCACTAAAATTACCTGGCCCGAGCGCAGAATGGGAATGAGAATTTCGGGCACGGTTGCGCGCCCAGCCTCATCGATTATTGCAACGTCGAACTGCAACTGGTCGATGCCTCCTTTATTGGTGGCCAAACCAACACAGGTAGCGCCCACTAGGTTTTTGTCAGCGAGCAAAGTGATGAAAAACTCATCCTGTGCAGCTCGGGATTGAGTGGTCTGCCGGATCATGCACAACCACTTATGACACAGCTCGGCCTGCTCACGCGGTAGGCTTACTGCGCCGTGCACGGCACGCGCGTCAAGCTCTGCCAAATAATCTGTGTACTGACTATCAAAGCCCAATGGCTTAATAGCAGAACTCATCTTTTCAGGGTTGCCGATGCGGATTGTACGAACGGGCTGATCGAAGGTCTCAGCGTGCTGACTAAGGAACTTACTCAGAGCATTGTCCACTGCAGTGTTCTGCTGCGACACCACCAGAACCCGCACGTTAGGACGCCGACGAAACAGTTGATAAAGCATTTCGACGATTGCTGTGGTCTTGCCTGCTCCAGGTGGACCTTGGATCAAAGCAATATTGCGCTCTCTCAATGCCAGCTCAACCACCCGCTTTTGACTCTCATCCAAAGCACCCGACCATTCGATGGGCGCATTGAGTTGCTGCTGTTGAGGCAGATAATGTTCAGGAGCCAGCAGGATGTTTTTCAGTGCTGGATTGACCAACTGATCATTGAAAAAGTCTTCCAGCGCCTGCCCCTGACGCTTGAGTGCTGCACTGGGTATGGTAACGACCAGCCGCAGCATCGGCAGCGCATCGTCTGGCAGAAGAAAAAGCCCTTCGATGCTGATGCAATCCTTTGTACACGTGTATATAGGCCGGTTACGCCGTTCATTGCGTAAGGCCGGAATGAAGTCATTACGCGTTGCATCCCATTGCAGCAAACGAACACAGTGATCCGGGTTGAGAGTATTGTCTTCGGAAAGGACTTCACGCAGCTGCTCCGACACCTGATCGAAAAGCTCACGCTCCTCTTCCGGCATCTTGTCCCGCATAAGGCGTAGAACACCCTCATCGCGCGGAGCCAACGCCAGCGGATAGTCCAAAGCAGAAACCTCCTCACATCTGCGCTGATAGGCGATAACCTGCTCCCAACGCTGATAGAAGCGACTTTGTGCAATACGCTCTGGAGAATCCTGCATATCCAGCGCAGCCTGGGCACAGAAGCGTAAAAACTCCTCTACGCCACACGACCAGCCAACACTGGTCCGCCGGGCCAACTGCTGTCCGATAAGGGTAAAGCGAAAGGGTGTGTCTATCCCCACCTGGGGTAGGCCGCACTGCACAACTCGCCGCACCTCAAGCATCTGGTTGCCCTTACCTGGGGTGCATTCGACTCTTACCGAAGCTTTGGCCAGGGAGATGACGCCTGTGGCACTGGCATAGCCCAACAAGGTCCAGGGTTCGTCGACCTCGAAGAAGCACTGATCAGTAACAACCTTGAGATGCTGCTCATCAACCTCGACATACAGTTGTTGATAGGACTGCACGCCTCGCGCCTGATAATTGAATTCGCTCACCTCAATATTGGAGCGTTGCTGCGCGAACGGATTACCGGTCAGGCACAAATCATAGTGGGTCGGGTGTACCCAAACCTTTTGCCCGGAGAGCAAACGGACAGCCGGATGCTGCAACTGATTTATAGGCAGCGTGGCACGGAGCATGCCGTCGAACAAGGTTCCGATCACTACCTGCCTCACCTTGTGATCGACCACAAACTGCACAGGTTCGCCTGGCATGATGTGATGGTAATACAAGGCGCCTCGGGACACGCAGCCGTAAAAACGGCCTGCCACATGCTTGTGCGCCGACTTGATTAGCACCGGGATCTCATCGGTGTACGTCAGCGCTAAGGCTTTTTGCGCAAAGTCGTCGCGACCAAAGGAAATTCGGTGGCCAAAACGCGGCAGGGGGGTATCAATTTCATCCATGGCCACCAGCACCAGTTTGCCTGGATATAGCCATTCCATCGGCAACAGGGGCTCTGCCGGATCGAGCTCCAGCAACTCTTCAAATCTCTCCTGACACAGCAGGTTCTGCACCTGCTCTTCGGAAAAAATCAGGTACTTCTGATACTCCTGCATCCGCACCATCGCATCCTCAATACGCGCATATTCACGGCGCAAGGCAGATTTGCGATATGGGCTAGAGGCCTGGTCGGCCACCTCAGTGCTGATGATCTGTTCGAGCTTTTTCAGCTCAGCCGGAAGATCCGCGACCGCCACGCGATGCTCTCGAATGCCCCTAAGCAGACCTTGGGCGTGCTCGCCGGCCATATTCCGGTAGATTTTGTCTCGCTCGCTGCCCTGGCGTGCCTTTGCAGCACCGGCACGCTTGCGGATCGCCTCGGTTCTCTCGCGCTCAAGCTCCTGCTTCTGGCGTTCCTCTTCAGTCATGCTGTTCAAAACCCAGCTAACTACCTTCGCAGTCGCCATAACGGCAAGACCAGCAGCGACGATAAAAGGAAACGCCATGCCTTACTCCTGTGCGCCGTATAACAACAGAGCCGCTTCTTCAGCCGTGATCTGCTTGGACTCCAACTGCTTAAGAACCCGGCTCTCGAGGTCAGCCTTGTTCTGCAATTGAGTCAGTACCCGCTCATGCTGGCGCTGGCTGTCCATATCCTGGTTACCCAACTCAACAAGTCGCGCTTCGTGAGATCTGCTGTGCTGATCATCCAGCAAGTGCGCCTTGGTCACTTCGTGCTCGCTCAGACGGATGTCACGCTCGCCCTCGATCAACGCGCGCTTGGTCACTTCCTTTTCTTTCTTGTAGTCCGCATAAGCCTTCAAGCCCTCTACCGACCTGTCGGCCAGCTGCAGGGCTTGATTGACGCTGAACCCTCCGGCATTGCTTTTGGAGGGAGTTTGTTTAGGCACAGTTTTCTTGGGTGTCGATTTGACTGGTGGCTTCATTGCGTCTCTCCTGTGGGACTAAGCAGCAGTGCCAGGGTGGCATCAATACAACTATCGAGGCAGACCTGCAGACCGATAAGCTCCTGAAAGCTCCCCAACGCCAGACGCTCCTGCTGCAGCAGCTTGTGGATAGATGTCAAAGAGTCGAGTTGCTGGCCAATTTTCGCCTTCGTAAGCCGCGTTGCTCTCTCCTGCCCCTTTAACAGTTGCTCGATCTTGGCGCGCCGACCACTGCCTTCGCGGCGCAACTTCTCTAGCGCTATCTGGCCGATCTTCAGCTCATTCGCCAGAGTCCTCTCCAACTGCTCGTTGAAGGCTTGCAACTGCGTGGTCACCTCCTGGGCTGCGCAGTAACGCAGGTAGCTGGTACCCGCCTCGATCACCGCGACCGCCGCATCGATCCAGACGGCGGTCGGATTGAGCCTTGCCAAACCACCGACACCTCTGGTCAGTAAAACAGCGCCATACCGATGGACCTGAGCATCCTGCATAACTTGCTCACCCACACGGGCAAAAAGGTCAATTGTCTTCACTTGCCATCTCGTATCGGGTGAATGCCTTCCACGTCCAGCCGGCGCTGGATGCAGCTCCAATCAAAGCCCAGGTTTTGCCAGCGCTCATCGATCTGGTGCTGACGGTTGAACACGCATGCCTCGTCCTCGTGACCATTCGCCAAATCTGAGAACAGATGATCGACCACCCTCTCACGCATGTCTGGGTGCACCCGCGGCCATACCCAGGATGACGCTGGGTCTGGCTCCGGGACGAAAGCGTCTTCTGCTTCCTCAAGGTCTATGAAGGTCGCGAATCTACAGTGCTCTACCGGTACCATCCGTGTCAGATGCTCTGGAGCACCTTGCGGTAGGCTGTAGCGCGTGGACAGGCAGAATACCGGGCTGGCTAACTTGAATTCGCAATCGTGCCCGGCGCGCAAGTCCTTGTCCGTCAAATTGACGGCGATAGCCCAGGGGGAATCCTCAGCCACGCGCAGCGTCAGTTCCCATTCCTGGCTGGGAAAGCCCGTTTCAGCAAAACAATCGTTAAAATCCTCAAATGCGAGCGCCAGATATTCTTCGGGATGGCGCCAAATCCGGTTCTTCTGCCGCTCACAGTCTTCATTCCAATCGAAACTGGGCCAAGGGCGCGGCTTGCCCTCGCCCCTGTGCCAGGGGCGAATAACAAAGCCTGATTCGTCCTTGATTTCAACGGGAGCCAACAGGGTGGTGCCACAGAAGTTGTGCTTTTTATACTGGCCATCTAGCCACAAGGATCGCGTCTGGCCATGCAACAGGCTCATGCACTTGATAAGGTGCTTGGCGCGCTGGGTCAGTTGGCCGTCGCCATCGATCAAGCCCAGCCCATGCAGACGCCGCAGAATCGGCTGCAGTTGCTGACCACTTAAGCCCGAGACTTGGGCGACCCAGCCGATACCCTGCCCGGGCATCAAGGTCAGCGCATCCATCAGCAAATGCGAAAAGCCCCCCAACTGATCGAGCAGCCGGTGTCTAAGCGTTAATTCGTAGAGACGGACGGGGAGATACACCTGCAGGGTATCTGATACTGCACATGAGAAGCGGCTGTAAATCATCAAGAATCCCTACCTGCTGCTTAACCAACCCGCAACGCCATAATGCCACCATACATGCCTGGCATCACACCATGACCTCAATACCAGTTAGAAAATGAGCCCGTAGCGCTTGAGTATTCTGC
The DNA here is from genome assembly GCF_002439135.1 of Pseudomonas sp. UBA6323. Lineage (NCBI taxonomy): Bacteria > Pseudomonadati > Pseudomonadota > Gammaproteobacteria > Pseudomonadales > Pseudomonadaceae > Pseudomonas > Pseudomonas sp. UBA6323. Next base: position 25,657 of record NZ_DJSX01000079.1, read on the forward strand.
CGCTCACTCACAACCCCCAGTAATCCTGCTTGATCTTCTGCACCATCAACCTACGGCGCTCGGCCAGAAACGCTTCGAACCGCTCGGACTGGTAGGCTGCCAGATCCTCCGGGAGACAGTTGGCGGCCAGATTGGCCTTAAGATCATCCACTCGGGTGATAGCACCGTAGCGGGGCCTTCCCTTCTAGCACTGCTGAAGCAGTTCATATCGCTCTTGTCCGCCTTGACGTCGCCGCTCTCGAAGAAGATAGCCAGGGCTTCGAGGATGGTCGATTTGCCATAGTCATTACGACAGACGATGCCGGTCATGGCTTCGTCGATGGGAATGACGGTGGTGGCGCGGTAGCCGCGGAAATGGGTGAGCTTGATGGCCTTGAGGCGCATGAAGATTTCCTTATCTATAGATGACCAGAGAAGGCTTTTTGGCTAAGCGAGCCCTCAAGACCGGCTTCATCAGCTTTCCTGTAAGCCGAAGCAAACTGCCTAACTTTGTTTGCGATGCCAATATATTTGCTGACCAGCCGCTCATCGGGCAAATAACAATTAAGGTCTCTGATGTCGCCCAAACCAAGAAACTTTTGCGTCCCCCCTCTGCTTTTTTGTTGCACTGCTGCCTCCAGCAACGGGCCGTTAAGTAAGGCCAAAACAAATTCCGCAGGAAGACTAGACCTCCCTAACTTTATCAGTGCCACATTCTTTATTGCGAAAAGCGGCTCATCACGCACAATAGCCGGATTTCCGATTGTCCCAATCATAGGCATCAAGATATCCCCGACATCTACCTTGGAGCGCCTATTTATAAGCTCATAATCCTCTTTCGATATGTAGTTAACATCCAACATATCAATTTCGCCATTCTTTATATTTTTTGATGTGATCAGCGGAAATCCGGAGCTCACATAAGAGGGCGAGTCATGTGTACCGTCCCGCACATCAAAAACATTGCCAAACTTATCTACAGGCCACCCCTTCGGATTGGTCACCGGGTCGCCGAACATGTCCAGAAACACGGCGCGGAGGAAGTCGTCGGCGAGCTGGATGGCTTGCTGGCGTTTGCGGCGGATGGCGTCGGCCTTGTCGAGGATGGCAGCAATGCGCTTTTGTTCGGGCAGGGGTGGGAGGGGGATTTCTAAGTCCTTAAAAGCAGTTACAGTAAAACTAGCCTGATTAACGGATTTTTTTGTAATCGCTGGAATAAGTCGCAGGAACACTGAGCTAGATAAATAATGAAACAAATACTTTGAAAAGACCACCTCACAGCTTGGCCTCAGGCAAAGTAAATTCATACCATGCACTATATCCCCTCGATCACTCTCGAAGATTGCACACTTAGCCAAATGCTTTTCAGAGTTAATATGACTGATCAATATATCGCCATTACGCAGTCGATAGTTCAAATACTCGACCTCAGATACATCTGCATAGCCACACTTATCTAGATTCACAGTTCTATCGGCAATAGTCTCAATGCGCGTAATGGGCAACCCCGCAGCATCATTTGACTGTTTGATAGATGCTCCGTTACGTATGAATTCAGATACAGCCTCTAACTTCACTGACGGCCAACTCACAGCATTCCCTCCAGCTCATCCAGATCCGCCAGAATCTCCTGCTCCAGCCCTTTGAGCCGTTGCAAAATCACCTTGGGATCCTCGTACTGTTCCTGCCGGTACTCCACTTCCTTGTAGCGATTGATGGAGAGGTCGTACTTGTTGGCAGCAATATCCTCTGCGGGCACGACAAAGGCCTTTTTGCGCTTGTCGCCGAACAGGGTATTGATGGTGCTGGCGCTGAGGTTGCCCTCAATCATCTGCCGGTACTTATGCCACTGGGCTATAGCATCGGGCAGGTCGTTGCTGCCCTCTCCTTTCAGCTCGGTGCGCTTGTCGTCCAGCGAGTAGCCGTCGGCCTGCAGGTCATAGAACCACACACGTTCGGTGGTACCGCCCTTGGTAAAAATCAGGATGGCAGTGCTGACGCCGGCGTAGGGTTTGAACACACCGCTGGGCAGGCTGACGATGCCTTCGAGCTGGTTGTTGTCGAGCAGCTCCTGGCGCAGTTGCTGGTGGGCTTTGGACGAGCCGAACAGCACGCCGTCCGGCACGATCACGGCGGCGCGGCCGCCGAGCTTGAGCGAGCGGAGGATATGGGCAACGAACAGCAGCTCGGTCTTCTTGGTTTTCACCAGACCGAGCACGTCGGGGTTGGTGTTGGTTTCGTCCAGGCTGCCTTTGAACGGAGGGTTGGCCAGCACCACGTCGAAGAAGTCTTGTTCCTGACGCGGGTAGTGCTCCTTGATGGATTTGCTCAGGGAGTCCTGGTAGCGGATGTTCCCGCCGTTCACGCCGTGCAGCATCATGTTCATGCTGGAGACGCGCAGCATGGTGGTGTCGAAGTCGAAGCCCCAGAACATCTGGCTGTTGATGTGCTGGCGGTAGGGTTCGAGCAGGTCGCCGGAGTAATGCAGGTTGCCGTCTTCGTCGGTGAAGGTGCCTTCCGGGCTTGAATGCACGCGGTTGAGGTATTCCATGGTGCGGGCGAGAAAGCCCGCCGTGCCGCAGGCCGGGTCGCAGATTACCTCGGTCGGCTGCGGGGCGATCAGTTCGATCATCGCGTCGATGATGTGGCGCGGGGTGCGGAACTGGCCGTTGATGCCGGCGGTGGTGAGCTTGCTCAGCAGGTATTCGTAGATATCGCCCTTGACGTCGCTCTGGGTCAGCGGCAGGTCATTGACCATCTCCACAGCGGAGGTGAGTACGGACTCGTTCTTGATCTCTAGATCGGCGTCCTGCATGTACTCGCTGATATGACCGAGGCCCTCGCGCTCACCGCCCTCGCCTTCAGCACCGCCGAGTTGGGCGAAGAAGGGGTAGACCTTCTGCTTGAGATGGCTGTGCAGCTCCTTGCCACTCATGTTGCGGAAGTTCTTCCAGCGCAGCAGCTGGCCTTCCGGGGTATTGGGAAAGAGGCGGTCGAAGGGCTTGCCGGTGCGATTGGCTTTGCGCTCGGCCACGTCTTCCTGCATGTCGAGCATGCGGGCGAACATCAGGTAGCTGATCTGTTCGATCACAGTCAGCGGGTTGGTGATGCCGCCGGTCCAGAATTTTTCCCAGAGCTTGTCGATATCGTTGCGGATTTTGCCGGTGAGCATTCAGTGGTCTCGATCTATAGGTTGTGCGGCCATCAGGCGGGGGGGCCGGGCTGGTCGGGGTTCTTCAAAAAGGGTTTGAGCACGGCCACCAGTTCGGTGACATCGGCGGGGGCGAACACGCCGTCGATGCCCTCGTGGGAGATGCTGGAAAACGGCGCGTCGTAGAGTGTTTCAATCACGATGCTGCCGTGCTGGGCGATGTAGTTTTTCAGCAGGTTCATAAAGCGCACCTGCTGGGCGGTCAGGCTGGGATGGGCATGGAGGAACTGTTTGAAGTGTTCCTCAATGGCGTGTGCATCCAGGCCAATGATCTCGCGTACGGTGAGGTGCAGTTGATCGGCTGTGCGACCGTAGAACTCGTTGAGCACCTCCAGGCTGACGCCGGGGTGGCTGGTGAGGATGGTCGAGGTCAGGGTTTTCAGCTCGCTCTCGGCAATGGGTTCGCCCTTGTGGATTTTTTGCAGGGTCGGGTTGGCGGCGAGCATGCCGGCAAGGATGTCCTTGAGGCGGCGGCGGTAGATCATGGCCTCGCTGGCGCCAGTGATGTACACCGCGCGCTCGTCGCCCAGCAGGTTGCCATCCTTGGTTTTGGTGGTTCCTATGCCATCACCTGGCCCGGTGCCGGTCTGACGATATTTCATGATGCCGCGCAGTTCCTGGCGGGCGTTTTCCAGCTTGTCGATGCTCGGCTGCAGCCAGAAGTCGGCGCTGCGTACTTCGGCGATCAGGGCATCCTTCTGGCGGACGGCCTGGATATTCACGGCGAGCTTGTCCAACTCGGCCAGCAGGGCAATTTTGCCGTCCTCGAAGCAGGTGGCCTGCTCGACCAGGCAGCACTGAATACCGGCGATCAGCTTATCCAGCGCAGTGGCGTGTTTGTCGCGCAGCACGCGGGCCGACATCAGCGGGGCAATGGTGTTTGTCAGCAGGTGTTGGGTTTTGCCATCGAACTGCTGCAGCTGCTGGGTTTGCTGCAACTGGTGCACGGCGCGCAGTTCACGCTTTACCGCCACGCTGGTGTCGGGCAGGTCGTTGATGTCGGCACGCAGCAGGGCAATGGCGGCGTCAAAGGCAGCGGCATGGTTGTGGCGTAGGGCGGCTTGGGCCAGCGCCAGGCGAGCTTCGAAGGTGGTTTGCAGCAGGGATTTGCTGCCGGTGTCTTCCGGCTCCTGATACTCCTGCTCGAAGAAATCGAAGTTGCCGTAGTGGTCGAAGATCAAAAACTCGGTTTTGTCTTTACCGGGGCCAAACAGGTTGGGGCGCAGGCGCGTACCGCGGCCGATCATCTGCCAGAACTTAACCCAGGATTTGACCGGCTTGGCGAACACCAGGTTGACCACTTCCGGTACGTCGATGCCGGTGTCGAGCATGTCCACCGAGATGGCGATGCGGAAGTCGTTATCCGGCTTTTTGAATTCCTTGATCAGGGTGTCCACGTGCGGGATGGCGTTGTGGATGACCTTGCAGACCTTGGTGCCGTACTGCGGGTAGAGCTTGCAGAAGAGCTTTTCCAGGTGCTCGGCGTGGTCCTGACGCTGGGCGAAGACGATGGTTTTGCCGACCAGTGAGCCGGTCTCATCCTTGATGCCGTTGTTGATCAGGTTTTCCAGGATGATGCGGTCGGTGTCTTCGCTGAAGATTTTGCGACCGATGTCCTTGCCGGCGATGGTGGTGCGCTTGGCCTCCTCCTCGCCGAGGTCCTCTTCGAGCTGGCGCTTCTGCTCGTCGCTGAGGTCGTTGTAGTGGATGCCGTCGCGTAGGAAGTCCGTGGTGAGGTCCTTCACGCGGAATGGCACCAGATAAGGCGGCTCATTATTGATGGCAGCATCGAGGCCGAACTCGAAAGTCGGGTCTGTGGTTTCGCAGTCGAAAATATCGAAGGTGTTGCGGCTGATGAACTTCACCGGCGTGGCAGTGAGGCCGACCTGCAGCGCGTCGAAGTAGTCGAACAGGTCGCGGTACTTGTTATAGATGCTGCGGTGGCTTTCGTCGGCGATGATCAGGTCGAAGAAGCCCACATCAAGCTGGGCGAAGCGGTTCATCATGCCCGGGTAGGTGGCGATGTAGATGCGCGCGGTCTGGTCGACCTTGCCGGTTTCGCCGATCACACAGCGCGGCTCGCTGGGCAGGTTTTGCTTGAAGGCGTCATCGGCCTGCACGCGCAGCTCTTTGCGGTCGCAGAGGAACAGCACGCGCTTGGCCCAGCCGGTGCGCAGCAGCAACTCAGCCAGGGCGATGGCCACGCGGGTTTTGCCGGTGCCGGTGGCCTGGATGATCAGGGCCTTGCGGCGCTGCTGCTGGAAGTGGGCGGCGACGGTTTTGATCGCCTCAATCTGGTAGGGGCGGTCGGCAATGCTCAGCTCTGGGTTGTGTTTCTCCAGCGTGGGGACACGGTACTGGCGCTGATAGGCGAGGTATTCCAGGCTGTCCTTGCTGTAGATGCCGTACACCGGGCGGTAGGTGTTGTACTGCTTATCGTCCCAGATAAAGGTTTCGTAGCCGTTGCTGTAGAAAATCACCGGGCGCTGCATGCCCATGCGCTCGAAGCCGTCGGCGTACATGCGCGCCTGTTCGCGCCCGGCTTGCAGGCTGACATTGCCGGATTTCTTGGCCTCGATCACGGCCAGGGGCTGACCGTTGTCGCCCCATAGCACGTAGTCCGCACGGCCCTTGCCGGAGACGTTGCCGGGGAAATCGACCTCCACTTCCTGGCCGACCTGCGCGGGGTTGCTGACATCCCAGCCGGCTTGCAGGAGCATGGCGTCGATCAGCAATGCGCGGGTTTTGGCTTCGTTCCACTGCAGGCTGTCGGCCACCTTCTGGCTCTGCTGCTGACGCTTTTGCTGATCAGGCTTGGCAGGCGGGTCGACCTTGTCGAGGTGGCGGGTGCGCTCCTGCTCCAGCTTGTCCATCACGCTCTGCAGCGCTTCCTGCTGCTGGTTGAGTTCCTTCTCATAGCTGGAGACGGTTTTCTGCAGGCGGACGAGGGTCGCGGTCGGATCCTGCACCTCGGCAAAGGGCGGAATATCGGCCTGTGCGGTACCGTAGTACTTGATGGCCATGTACATGGCCAGCTGATGGGCGGTCTTCAGTGCCAGTTGTGCATTGCGCAGGTCACCTTCAGCGCCGTGTGCGGTGTCGTTACCCTGGATGCGCAGGAAATTGATCTGGTGCACCAGCGGCTTGCTGACGCAATCGACAAAAACCGAGTTTTTCACCAGGTCGTAGAAGGTTGACTGCGGCATGCGCGGCAGCAGCTCTTCCTTGTAGATGGCTTTGGTCAGCTCTTCGGCAAAGCTGCGCAGGCGAGTGAGTGCGCTGCCCGGATCGATATGCAGGACGGCTTCAGCGAGGCCTGCGAGGTTCGCCAGCAATTCGTTGCCGGTGCGGAGGAACTCGAAGTTGACTGATTTCATGTAGGCGATTCTGTCCATGAGGGTCCTAGAGCGAGGACCGTGCCAGTTTTATTCGATGCCGTATTTGTCCATCCAGTTGCTCAGCGTTTGCTGGCTTTTGAGGCCTAGCAGGCTGGCCGCCCGGGTCTTGTTATTGCCGGTAAGCGTCAGCGCCTTGCGCAGATAATGCCCGGCAACCTCGGCAATTACCCCTTGTAAATCAATGCCTTGAGATACATCTTGAGACAAGGAGCTCTTCTGCTCACGAGGCGATTGGAACATCGCCTGTTCAATATCCGCAGCGCCAATCACATCACCCGGGCACCAGAGGGCGGCGCGCAACAAGGTGGACTGCAACTCCCGCACATTGCCTCTCCACGGGTGATTAAGGATAAGATTTTTTGCTTCTGCGGAAATTTTCTTACCCTTTAGCGATTCGTCCCCTGCGACAATCCCACTCAACAGGGAGTCGGCCAACAACAGCAGGTCACCCTCGCGCTCACGCAGTGGCGGTAGATGCAGGACACCGATGGCAACGCGATAGAAAAGATCCTCACGGAAGCCACCCTCTGCTACGGCTTGCATCAGATTGCGGTGAGTCGCGGTAATCAGACGCACATCCACTCTGACTTCCTGACTGCCACCTACCGGAGTCACTACACCCTCCTGCAGCACCCGCAACAGACGCACCTGGGCATCAGGAGCCAGCTCACCAAACTCGTCCAGGAACAGGGTTCCACCATCAGCCTGCTGGAAGACACCAGCTCGATTCTCAACAGCGCCTGTGAACGCGCCTTTGCGGTGACCAAACAATGTGGAGTCAATCAGCTCCGGCGGAATAGCGCCGCAGTTGACCGCTACAAATGGCCCTAATGATCGAGGACTGGCATTGTGAATCGCTCTGGCGAATAGCTCCTTGCCAGTGCCCGTTTCGCCATAGATCAGGACAGGCACCTGCTTTTGAGCAAGAACCTGCGCCTGCGCCTTGAGCCTGAACATGCGCTCACTCTGTGTAACGATGCTGTCAAAGGCCGCGTTGACTGGGGCCTGGCCGTCAGCAAGCTGAAGCAGCTTGTCACCCGTAATGGTGTTGGCTGCCGGCACATATTCCGCAGCAATCTCGAATGGCACATCGACCTTCTGCACCCCCTGCTCTAACGAGGATTGGTAGAAGGTGACTGGATAGCGGGTCTTACCGAGCAAAATCCAAACCGCCTGCATGGCTGGCGTGCCGGGACTGAGCAGGATGGATAGCTGTGTGCCAGAGACATGCAGCCGCTTTAGGTGTGCATTGGCAGCCTGGTAGATATCTCCGAAATGCACCGGAGACCTAAGCGACTCATAGCTAAGATTGACCTGCGAATTCACCTGCTCACGCAGCCAGGCCAGGTAGGGCTCAACCTGCGCAGCCGGGTAAGAAGAGAGCAGTTCGACCTGATCGAAAGACTCCGCTTTCAGCGTCGAAAGCACAGGCCCAGCATCACTTCCTGATGGTGCTTTGAGGTCGTTTCCACCTACCCAGCAGAGCAGCACATTCTGCTTTTTAGCCACGCTTCCTAACCCTCTGCTTTTACTCGCTTCCAAATGCGCGAATCACCCAGCACCGTGCTCCGCCTCACAGTTTCTGGATAGTAAACCATCTGGTTAGGTTCGGGCTGAGTGAGACGATGCGACTTGAAACGCATTAGCAAATGCGGGGCGAAGCAAGGTTTCTACAGGTGAGTAGGCGTTGCTGAAGGCAAAAGACTGTAGGACTGAAAATCCTACGTACCAGTGAGACAGAGTACGCTGACACTACCGATCCCCCGCGCCACCAGCCTGGGGGCTGGGTCGGGAGGCGGCTCGGGCTAATCATTGACCCACAGCCCCTGATCGCCCGCAGCAGCGAGGCTGCTCAGGACATAGCTTTATTCCCCCTCATCATCTGGTGCAGAGGCCTCCATGCGCCGCCCGTAGAACCCTACCCAGTCCACGTCACCAAACTCCTTCTGCAGCAACCCCTTCAGATAGGCATGCCACCCCTGGAGAGCCTCAGCCTTTTCTTCAAAGTATGAGTAACGGTCATAGATCGCATCCACCGACAGGTCCTTATGGTTGAGGATGCGACTGCGCACGTCCTTGCCCAAGCCATGCTTGGACATGTGCGTGGTTGCCGTACGGCGCAAGTCATGCACGGTCGGACGCGGATAGCCGTCTGCGACCCGCAGCAGGCTCTCCTCTTCAACACGCTCTGGGTCCTTCAGATAGTCATCGTAGAAGCGGCGCATGGCGCGGTTGAGTGAGGGCTGTGTCTGCGGCTTGGCGGGCCAGCGCCCCGGAAACACGTACTGCCCCGGGCTCGGCAATTTTCTACTGTCAGCCCAGCGCTCAGGGTCACTCGACATCACGTTCTGAACCTGCCGCTCACGCAGGTATTTCAGAATGCTCAGCACATCCTCGGAAAGCGGAATGGCAATCGGGTTTTCGTTTTTTTCAAACAGGCCACTGCGGTCCCAGATCACATCGTCGAGATCAATGTCGACCCAACGCATGGTGACGATGCGCCCGGAACGCTGCGCCAGCATCAGACTCAGCAACAGCGAAAACCGCGTATTGGTTGTCAGCGAGGCACCGGCCAGCTGGTGCAGAAACCACACCAACTCATGCCGGTTAAGGCTGCGCTCGCGGCGTTTTTCCTTGGCGACACGCGGCATCTTCACCAGCGGTGTGGCCTCAAGAATCTGCCGCTCCACGCAGAAGTTGAACAGCTTGCGGATCACGGACAGCAGGCGGTTGGCCTGCACCGGCGCGGTTTTGGCTTTGTGATCAAGCAGCGCAATCACCTCCTTGCGCCTGATGTCAGCAATTTTGGTCTTGCCCAGGTGGGGGACAAACTCGCTGCGCAGCATGCGCTCATCCTCACGCCACGACTTCTTGTTCTTTTCGGCCCACTCCAGGTAGCTGACAATCGCCTCTTCGAGCGTCGGGCTAGTGCGGTACGCAACCAACTCGACGAGCTTCTTCTTCCCAGGATCGACGCCCTGCTTGAGCAGCTCCCCCGCCTGCGCGGCCTTAGCACGCGCCTCAGCGAGGGACAGCTCGGGGTATTTGCCCAGGGTCAGACGCCGAGAGTCGCCATGAAAGCTGTAGAGCAAGATGAAACTTATGCATGTTTTGTTGACCCGCACGCCGAAGGTACCCTGCCCGGGCATGGGCGGATCGAGGTAGTCCTGACGGCCTTTTTGCGGGTCGTACTTGAGCCGTTGGAGGATGTGCTCCTTCATCGCCACGCGCTGTTTCATCTGCCCGCTCCTGACCAATTCCGGGGTAGGTTTGGGGTAGGACTATAGCCCATGGGGTAGGTTTGGGGTAGGAATTTGACTAAAGATTAAACAGCGGTTAGATTTTTCAACGCAGCCCAGTAAAATCGACTTATCCCTTTATATTCATGCATTTACATAACATAAAGGCTTGTCAATTTTGCTGATACGACCTGTGGAAAACCTGCATTTGACACTGACTTGTAATCAGTAGGTCCCGGGTTCGACTCCTGGTGCCGGCACCATCTAAATCAAGGCTCGCAGCGATGCGGGCCTTTTTAGTTTCTGAGGCGGGCTAACACCGGGCTAACACCAGCCGGGCAAGCGGCCCCTGTTTCCCCGCCTAAAGTCATTGCCGAACTAAGGCGACAGCCCGAATCAACAAGCCGCACTGGCTAGCCCGCCGCCAGTGGGTACAAATACGCACGCTGCATTCACGATGCCGGAATGTAAGGTTTTGACAGGTTCGCAGAGCCGGCCAGAAACAAAGAGCCCTGCATTCAGCCGTGCTTCTGGGCCAAGTACATATAGGGTATCCGGATTTTTTGGTTGATTGGCTCATATCATGATGACGGAACCAACCATCAGCTCAGCGGATTACCTGGTTGATGACGACTCTTCTTCACGGCCCCTGCAAGTTTGCAGCAACGCCCAGGTTCGCATGCCGAGATACGCAGTGAGGCTTCGCGATCAACACACCATGCATTCACAATGTCACTGCAAGGTCCGGCATGTCTCTGCTCAGTCCTTACGGCCTGAGCTAGCCCTATACAGCTGTTGTTTGCTCTCCTCGCTGATCCCCGTCAGGATGCCGCAGGCATTGATCTCCCGACCCTCGTTGCAACTCGCCCTCAGTGAAACGAGTTGTTGCTCAAGCGCTTGCAGAGCAGTTATCTGCGACCGCACATGAGAGATGTGGTCATCGAGCATGGCGTTGACGGCGGTACAAGGCTGGCGAGGGTCGTCCTGATAGCTCTGTAGCTCGCGAATCTCTGTCAGTGACAGGTCCAGAATTCGGCAGCGGCGGATAAAGGCAAGCCACTCGCCATGCTTCTCGGTATAGACACGGTAACCATTCTCCTGCCGTTCTGGCGGCGGCAACAGGCCCTGCTGCTCATAGAAGCGGATCGTCTGCGTGTCGATACCCGCTATCTGGGCTAACTGACCAATGCGCATCAGGCTTACTCCTCAACGGATCATCTTTCCCATTGACCTTATAGTAGCTATATAGTTTTTAATACTAGCAATCTATGTTGGTTAACTGGAGCCGTATCGTGAGTAAAGCCTGTGGTGGCCCATGTAGCTGCGATGCAACGCCTGCAGCGGATACCGATATGCCGGTCTCCTCCGAAGCGTCAGGGGAATGGGTCAGCGTGTATGCTGTGCCGAAGATGGATTGTCCCTCAGAAGAACGGATGATCCGCTTGGCGCTGAACGGCTTTGATGAGATTCGAACGCTGTCCTTCGACTTGTCGAACCGCCGATTGGAGGTCGTGCATGACGGCGAGGCTGAGCCCATTACCGCGAAACTGGCGACCTTGGGGCTAGGCGCCTCTCTTCAGGAAACCGTCATTGCCGACCCAGAGACGATCAAGGCCGCTGAGAGCTCGGCAGTCTCTGCTACGCAGGAGTCAGGCACTCTGCGCGTGTTGCTCGGTATCAATGCGATCATGTTCGTGGTGGAAATGACTGCTGGCCTGATCGCCCAGTCTACCGGCCTGATCGCTGATTCCCTGGATATGTTTGCCGATGCAGCCGTCTATGGCCTGGCTCTCTATGCCGTAGGGCGCAGTGCGAAAATGCAGGTACGTGCCGCGCATCTGGCAGGGGTACTGCAACTGATTTTGGCTATCGGCGTACTCGTCGAGGTGGTGCGACGCTTTGTTTTCGGTAGTGAGCCTGAATCGCTGATGATGATGGCGATCGCCTTCGTCGCGTTGATCGCCAATACCGGTTGCCTGCTGTTGATATCCAAGCACCGCGAAGGCGGCGCGCATATGAAGGCAAGCTGGATATTCTCGGCCAATGATGTGGTGATCAACATGGGCGTCATCGCCGCCGGTGCCTTGGTCGCCTGGACGGGGTCCAGCTACCCTGACCTGATTATCGGTACCATCGTGGGCCTGATCGTCCTCAACGGCGCTCGGCGCATCCTGGCGCTCAAGGGGTGAGGCTGCACGGTACGCAGCTATCGATGCCTGGGACACTTGATCGAAGTGGCTGTACAAGCGCGCTAGGCCTGAACGACAGCATATAGCGCGAAGGCTCGGAGCCAGCAAGGTAGCGTATCTAGGAATCAACCAAGGAAGGAAGATGATGGATAGTATCTGGCTGGTACTCGGCCTGGCGCTGTTGCCCGCCTTAGGCAATTTTAGTGGTGGGCTCGCTGCGGAGGCCTCCCGAACTACCGGGCGCCGTCTCAATTACGCCCTTCACGGCGCTGCCGGCCTCGTCATTGCGGTGGTGGCGGTTGAAATCATGCCGCGCGTGCTAGAGAACCTCTCAGCCTGGGTAATCGCCCTCGCTTTCGCGCTGGGCGGCATTGCTTACGTAGGTATCGAGAAGCTCGTTGAGAGTCTCCAGAAGCGACAAGGCCAGCAGGGAGAAGGCGGTCAGACGAGTGTCTGGATGATCTATATCGCCGTATCCATCGACCTGTTCAGCGATGGCCTCCTGATCGGGGCGGGGTCGGCGGTCTCACCGTCGGTCGCGATAATCCTGGCGGCGGGTCAGGTTCTCGCCGATGTTCCTGAGGGCTTTGCGACGATCGCCACCATGAAAGATAAAGGAATCCCTCGTAGCAAGCGGATACTGCTCTCTGCTTCCTTCGCGATTCCTGTGCTCTCGGCAGCCGTCTTTGCTTACTTCGTACTCAGGAACCAGCCGGAGGCATTTAAGCTAGCGGCACTGACGTTCACGGCAGGCCTTCTCACGGTCGCTGCCATCGAAGATATGGTCTCCGAGGCTCACGAGAGCGGTGACGATACGCACATCTCACCGCTGGCTTTCATAGGCGGCTTCGTCCTGTTCGTTCTGGTATCAGCGGGCTTGGAAGGGGTGGTATCGCAAAGCTAACGTACTGCTCCCCAACACAGCCACTGTCGTGCTGGCCGAATACGAAGCAGCTCCCAGCTTACGGCGCACCTAGTCGAGTCCAGAAACATTCACTTTGCCACCCTGGCCAGCCGGCCGAATGAATTGACGCAGCTTGATTAAGCGGAGCAAGAAAGCATGAGCCACAGGGTTGATCCTGGATTCGGAGGCGAGAGAGCATTGGGTGATAAGTGCGCGCTACCCTCTAGCCTATACACGGGCGTGCGCTATAAGCCGCTTCTGACAGGGGGGATGGCTCTACTTGCTGGAGGCGCCATGCCGCTTGCCTTTGCCCCTGTGGGCTGGGCATGGCTTGCGGTGATCGCTCTGGCAACATTTTTTGTCCTGACCGCGCAGTCTTCAAGGCGTCAGGCGCTGTGGTCGGCCTACCTCTTTGGCCTTGGCTACTTCGGCGTGGGTGTCTCCTGGGTCTTTATCAGCATTAGCCAGTACGGCAATGGCCCCGTGGTGGCGGTGTTAGTCACGGCGGCCTTTGTCTCGCTGCTCGCCCTCTTTCCATGGGGCGTCGCGTACCTCGTGCGCTGCCTGCGCCCTGAGATGGATGCAATGGCACTCTGGCTAGGGCTACCTGCGGCATGGGTGCTGAGTGAATGGATGCGCACCTGGTTCTTGACCGGCTTTCCCTGGCTCTTCATTGGCTACAGCCAGACCGACACCACACTTGCCACTATCGCTCCCGTCTTTGGCGTGCTTGGCGTGAGTTTACTGGTGGCACTTCTCGCTGGCGGGCTTGCCTGGGTTGTCCAGGGGCCAAGCCTGCGCCGTGCTGCGGTAGTCGGTGCCGTGTTAGTCGCTACCCTCGCCGGCTTGCAACTGCTGGATCGTGAATGGACGCAGCCAGCCGCTGACCCGATCGATGTCGTCCTCTTGCAAGGAAACATCGCGCAAGACAAGAAATGGGACCCGAGATACCGGGACATCACACTTGAGCGCTATCAGGCGCTTACCGCGCAGCATCTCGGAGCCGATATCGTGATCTGGCCAGAAGCGGCAATCCCGATGTGGCATGACCAGGCCAAAGCATATCTTGCTGAGCTTGAGGCGTTAGCCGATCAGGCAGGCACATCGTTAATGATTGGCGTCCCGGTACGCGAGGCGGAGGGCCGTACCTACAACGCCGTGGTAAGCCTCTCCGATCCCTCAGGCTTCTACTACAAACGCCACCTGGTGCCCTTCGGTGAATATGTTCCGTTTCGGGATCTTTTGGGGTCGGCCCTCGACGTGCTCGGGGCGCCCATGTCCGACTTCACACCGGGACGGGAAGCGCACGTCCTGAATGCAGCAGGGGTGCCCGTAGGGGCACTCATCTGCTACGAGGCGGTCTTTGGTGCCGAAGTCACTGAGCTTCTGCCCGAAGCGCAGTTACTGGTGAATGTCAGCAACGATGCCTGGTTCGGCAGCTCGCTCGGCCCCCTCCAGCATTTCCAGATGGCACGCATGCGTGCCATCGAAACCGGACGTGACCTTCTTCGAGCCACGAACACCGGTATCACAGCAGCCATCAATCATGAGGGCAAAGTGCTCAAGCGTGCTCCGCAGTTCGAAGTGGCCACCCTCAGCGCCGAAGTGACACCGCGAACTGGCGCGCCCCCTTATGTGCGCTGGCGGGATTGGCCTGTTCTTGGCCTGACCGCACTCGGACTCGGCCTGCTCCTGCTCCGTCGAATTCGTCGGCATCATCGGTTGGGTACATGACGCTTGTTATTTAGCAGCGAGCAAATTCTAGATTGGGTCAGGAGGAAGGGGATATGTCTACTTATGGCAGTCGGCTCGCAGAGAAAGCCCACGAGCCGGGAAAGGCGATGCGCTGGCTGTGGCTCTCGCTCCTGTTACTGTTTGTCGATCAGGCGAGCAAGTACCTTGCCAGCACCATGCTAGCGCATGGTGAAAGCGTGCCTGCCGCACCCTTCTTCAATTGGGTCCACCGCCACAATACGGGGGCGGCCTTCAGCTTTCTCGCGGATGTCGGCGGTTGGCAGCAGCCGCTTTTCATCGGACTGGCCCTGGTTATCTCGATATTACTGGTGTACTGGCTTTGGCGTTCACCACGCGTACTGAGTTATCGGCTCGCCCTCAGTGCGATCCTCGGCGGCGCGTTGGGCAATGTCGCAGATCGCTTGCGGTTAGGCTACGTAGAGGATTTTCTCGATTTTCACTATGCCCAGTGGCACTGGCCATCGTTCAACCTAGCGGACGTATGGATCTTCCTCGGTGTCGCCCTCTTTATTTGGGCGGAAATACGACATCAACCAGGCAGCCGCCGCCGCTGAATCGCCTAGCGTCTTCGCTATCGCATGCTTGACTTCCGGAATAGGCGCGTCCTGGGCCTTGATAAGGCGGCACGCCTTCATGAGCCAGCTGTACGTTCCTGATGCACGACTGCTGCCAAGGGCTCTGCTGCATCCTAACCAATCTGGAAGAGCGCACCCTGCTGGACCTGCTACCCGGTCGTCAGCAAGAGAGGGTGACAAGACGCCTCATGAGCATGGCCAACCGCCACCAGGTCGAGATCGTCAGCATGGACATGTGGAAGCCCTACCGCCGCGCCTTCCAGACGGTGCTGCCACAGGCCCGTATCGTGGTCGATAAGTTCCACGTCGTGCGCATGGCCAACGAGGCCTTAGAGAAGATCCGCAAAGGCCTAAGGAAGGAGTTGAAGCCCAATCAGCGCCGGACCCTCAAAGGTGACCGGAAAATCCTGCTGAAGCGCGCTCACGACGTTTCAGACCGCGAACGGCTCATCATGGAGACCTGGACAGGAGCATTCCCCCCAGCTCTTGGCGGCTTACGAGCACAAGGAGCGCTTCTACCATATCTGGGACTGTACCAATCGGCGTGGTGCCGAACAGGCTCTCGCCACCTGGATTGACAACATCCCTCCAGGGGCAGAAGGAGGTTTGGAAGGATCTCGTCAGCGCCGTCAGTGGCTGGCGTGAAGAGATGCTGACCTACTTTGAGACCGACATCCCGATCACCAACGCTTTCACGTAGTCGATAAACCGCCTAGCCAAGGACAAAAACCGTGATGGCCGGGGCTATTCGTTCGAGGTAATGCGAGCCCGGATGCTCTATACCACCAAGCACAAGAAGAAGGCGCCACAAGTCAAGGAATCCCCGTTTCTGGGCAGAGCCACCATGACCTACAACATGGGACTCCCCGAGCCTGAGAAGATCTTCGGTGTCGATCTATCAACCTTCTGGAAGGACTAAGGGTTGGATGGGGCTGGAAGGCCCATCAACCACTTAATCCGGATACCCAGTATGCGGGCGGTCAGCAGCCGGATACCCGCTCACGCCCTGCTGCTCCAAGATGCCACCTTCGCTATCGGAGCCGCTGTACGGATGCTCTCCCTGCCAGCTTTCCGGCTCGGAGCTTGAGCCAGCCTATCCGGAGTTGGGTAGAGCTTACAGAAGCTCCTGCCGCCAGCGCTCCTGCTCCCTGAGTAACGCAGCCAACTCCCGTAGCTGCGGCCTTATCCCTCCTTTCCAGGCATTGCGCGCAGTCCGCGCCTTACCGTTAGCGCTGGTCGGTCCGGTGCTTTGCTCCCACGGGCGCCATTGTCGGATCAGCTCCGCCTGCCGCGCCCGCCGTTCGGGCGTCCAACCCTTCGCCATGCTCCACCTCCAATAGTTCGTTTGGCGCTTTTTTGTTTTTCCTCGCGTGCGAGGGACTGCCGGCGTTATTGACCTGTACTTGGTTGCCGATATTGGCTTGCTTCACGAAGGCCACCTGTTTCGGTGCCTTGAGTTCGCCCAAGGTTTGCAGCGTGGCCCGCGCCTGATTCTGCGCCTTCAGCGCCAGCTTCATGTAACGCTCCAGCTTGTCCATATCGGTGCTGGTCAGCGCATTGGTGGTCAGCCTGGCGAACAGGCCGTCCAGGGTGTGAGCCTGCGCAATCAACATGCCTTCTGCCCGCGACAGGTCGTTGCTCTGTACCGCAGCCGTCTGCTGTTTAAGCTCCTTGATCATTTCGTTGATCTGCGTGTGTTGAATGTTTTGGCAGATCGTCAGTACCGACGCACTGAGGCATTCAGGGCTGGTCACGGTGCGGGCCAAGGCTCGCTCTGTGGCTTCGCCATGCCGCAGTTCAATTCGCAGGTTTTGCTCCATGGGTTTCTCCAGGCTTTTCATTGATCGGGCCGGTGATGCTGATACGGATCGGCTCTTAGGGGCACGCTGTCGCTAGACCAAGCGCAACGCCACCTTTGCCTTCGGCCCAAACATTGCGCCGGGCGCGAACGGGTCGGGCAGCAGGTGCGTGGGTGTGATGTGGATGAACTCAGCAACTGCCAGAAAGGCAGCCTCGTACAGCGGGCTACCGGCGCCCCATTCATCGCTCCGGCGTTCGGCGCCGCTCTCCAGATCGTGAACGGCCACCAAGTCGGACAGAGTGCGCCAGCCTTCTCGCCGCGCGCGTTCACGATCCACGCGGTTGATGTTCAGCAGATCGGCCAGCGCCTCGAAGCCCAGGGCGTCAGCGATGCCGTCATGGTCCAACACGATCAGCCGACCATAACTCAGCAGCACAAGGCGCAGGCTCTCCCATTCGGTGGCACGGTGGTGGCGTGCTTGTTCTTCCATCGTATCGGCGGCCAGCTTAGTGAACGGCTCGAACTGGCGCAGCTTGCGGGCTTGGCGTCGAAGCTCCCGGCGTTCGGCGCATATCTGGGCACGGGCTTCGCACATACTCCGACAGACGCGCCGAGCAATGGTCAGGGTGTCGCGAGCCGTAGTGGTTGGCTTGAGACCGATCTCGGCCAGGGTGCGGATGATATTCATGGTTTCAGTTCTCCAAGATGTCGGCGTTAGGCCAGCGCCAGCGAGCGGCGGCTAAAGCTTCGGAATAGGTCATTGGCTGGCCGACCATGCGGCACTTCTCCCCGCTGGGTATGAGCACGTCCCAGGCGGTGCGCCGCATCTCGCCATCGTTAGCGGCGACCTCTGCGATCAGCACCAGGCGATTGCGCTTGATGTACTGCCGTAGGTCTGGCGTCAGCTTGCTGGATGGGGAAACGATCAGGCGCCCATCCTTGGCCTTTACGCTGAACCCCCGGCTGCTCAGGAAGTCGATGGAGGCCATTAGAAAACCTCCGCGTCGGCATCGTCGAACTCGGGAGCCTCGGCGGGGGATATGTCCCGACTCGAAGTCCTGCATGTCCTATTGTCCTGCTGCTTGGCTGCTGTTGGGGTGTTTTGCAGGACTTCAGGACTTGCAGGACTTTGCTTCGGTAGCTTTCTTTTGATCTCCCACTTAACCGCGCCGCCGATCTTGCCCAAGCACTTGCAGTCGATGCCCAACTGCCGAAGCGCTGGTGCGGCTCGGCGTAGTGCGTCGCCAAGCCCTTTAGGTGAGCGCGGCCAGGAGTCGCAGCCGGTCGGGCGGTACTGCTCCAGGGTGAGCAAGATCTCCTTGGCTGGTGCTGTCACGCCTTGCGGACGCGCCTCGATCATGTCCACCACAGCCGCCGCAACAGGGCTTGCGTCAATAGTGCGCGCCAGGCTCTCTTGCCGGCTTGCGCCGAACTCCCGCATGAAGTCCTCGGGGGCGTGTCCGGCAGCTTGCGCGACGGCCATTCCAAGGAGTGCGAACTCGACTAGGCGCGGACGGTCATCGGCGGTGATGCGCATGTCCGGCAGAACTGCCAGCGCCTTTGCCGCAATATCCAGCAGGCCGCCCAGCAGGTGAGCACGGTTCTCCTCGTACTCACGCCACAGGCCGGTTACTTCCTGGCGCTCGGTGATAACGGGCGTCTCGATGGTAATGGCGCGGTCCACAAGATCCTGTGCAGTCACAGCGGCGGAAATGCCGTTGAGAATGATCGGGCGCTTGACGGTGATGACGCTCTCCTCGGCGTCTGAGTACAGTTTGCGCTTGGCAAATCCGCCTCCGGTGGCGAGCACACAAAGCGCGTCCTGCATGGGTGCCGGCAGGTGAGAAATGTTCTCGTAACTGACCATTGCGCAGGCTCCGGCCGATACGAAAACATCCTCGACTGTCTTGGGTGCCCCGCGCAGGTCGCAGGCGTTGGGGTCGATCAGCCGGCGCAAGGCTATTTGTGTCGTGCTCTTGGCGCTCCCTTGCTCGCCCAGCAGCTCCATTACCGGAAAGGGTGTCTCCGGTCGCAAGCATTCAATCAACCACGTCAGGGCCAGCAGACGGGAGCCGTGCGGCACGTTGGCAACCTTCCACAGCGCGTCGATAGACCCGCCGGGGATAGGATCGGGTAGCGGCTGCATAGACTCGGGGCGAACGAAGGCGATATCGACTTCCTCGACGATCTCCCAATGCCCAGCGCGAAGTCGAACGGCTCGGCTGCTGCCAGGGGCGGCCAGGTCGAGCCAATACTCTCCATTGCCGCCTGCCGTGCGCAGGTGAACAGAACGCAGTTCGCCGTGGAACCGACCAAGCCCGGCCAGGGTGGTTATTGCCTCGCGAATAGACTGGTCTCGGGGCGCCTTGCCCGTGTCCATGTAGAAGCCAGCCACCAGACAATCGCGGAACTGCCGACTGGGCAGGCTGCGGACTTCTCCGGTCTTGCGGTCGCGGACAAACACGTCTTTATTCGAGTCGTGGAACAGCTCGAAGCGTTGCTCGACGAATTTGACCAGCAGCGATGCCTGGCTCTGCTTTTCGTCATCCTCGTCGCCTGGCTCGAAGTGTTGCTCGGTAGGCGCGTCATCCTCGGGCAAGTGATTGCCGGGCGCTGCCACCAGTTCGAGAAGCTGCTCGACAGTTCCGCCTGCATCAAGCCAGTCGGACACGTCGCCCTTAGGAGACAGGCCAGGGAGACAAAGCACTCGCACATCCGCCGCGACTATGCCGAGCGCGTGCGCTACCTTGTCGGCGTGCTTGCGCCCAGGCTCGTCGTTATCAGGGAGGATGACCACGGGGCGGTCGGCAAAATGTTTGCTCAGTTCGTCCGGCCACTTTCCGGCTCCGCCAGCGTTGCAGGTGGCCACCAGCCCGAGTGACTCCAGCCGGAGCACGTCTTTCTCGCCTTCGACGATGAACACCGGATGGCTAGGGTTCGCCTCGATCAATTGCGGCAAATGGTATGGAACCTGGCGCACGCCCTTAACCGACCAGATCCAGCCGCCTTTGCCGTCCGGCCTGCGCTGGCGAAAGTCTTTAGGCTCGAACCGGACTACCTCGAACAGCAGCCTGCCTTTCTCGTCCTTGTAGCCATAGGTGATGTCGATTTGCGGCTTAACCAGGACTTTAGGACTTGCAGGACTTTGAGTCGGCTTCTGTTCTTTCAGTCCATTTTTCTCCAGCCAGCTCAATTGCCCGGCGCGGGTGGTGATGCCCGTCTTTCTTGAAATCAAGTCGAGCACGCCGCCGCCGATGCCCTCTTCGTGGTCGTGCCAGACACCCTTTTCCAGATCCACAGCAAGCGACCCATGCGAGCCGAAACGCAGCTCGGTAGGTTTACTGAGTGCCGCATTGGGATCTCCCAGCAGCAGGTTGGCGACTGGCCCGATAATGCCTTGTAGGTCGGCAGTGCCTTTCTCCGGGCAAAGCGAACCCTTCGGCGCATGGACGCCGTTTTGAATAGTCATTCGGGTTACTCCTTGTCGAAGCGGGAGCCGATGCCTTGCAGGAAGGCGCGCCCCGGATTCGCTGTGTCTCGAACTTCGCCAATGCGGGGCTTCACCCGCTCGGTGTCATCGCCTGCCCGGACACACTGGTCGCTTTCGTAATGGTGGGTAATCACCAGCACCACAATGTTCGAGAGAGCGCCTCGCAGCATCCCGGCCAGTTCGGCAGGCGGGGCGGGCGGGAAGCACGACAGGAAGCCGTCTTCCAAGTAGCGGATGGCGACAACTTGGCCGGCGAACCCTTTCGCGTTACAGGTAGGGGTAAAGGGAGGTGCGTTCATTGCTCACCTCCTAAAGCTTGGCTGTCAGCGCCGCCAGAACGGCGCGGCCGCGCTTGTACTCGCTTTCCGGCAGGCTATCGCGGGTGTCGGTACAAGGCTTGCCCCAGCGGTTCGGCACCTTCTCCGTCTGGCGCTGAAAGGCCAGGCCATAGGAGTTCGCCAGCACGGAAATGGTGGACGGCAGACAGTAGTCCCCCAGCCGTTCAGCCTCGAAGCGGTTGGTGCTGGTGCCGCTCAGAAGGTGCGAAAGGATGCGAGCGATCTTGGAAGGCGGTTCGGTAGTCGACTTACTAAGCGACTGGCAGCGCTTTACTTCGGGGGTTGCAGTCTTTTTCATGTCAGACCACCTCGCCCGTATGACTGGTGGTGCGGCGAGCCAGGAACTCGGCAAGGTCGCTGATGCGGTACTTCACCAGGCGGCCGACCTTGAGGTAAGGCAGGTTGTAGCGGCCAGTGGAGCGCCAGACGGCCAGGGTGGTCGCCTTCACTTCGAGAACTTCGGATGCCTGTTTGTCGCCGATGGCAACGGGCGGGTTCTTCGGGTCAAGGCCGAGTTGCTCAGCGATCTGCTG
Organism: Pseudomonas sp. UBA6323; assembly: GCF_002439135.1. NCBI lineage: Bacteria > Pseudomonadati > Pseudomonadota > Gammaproteobacteria > Pseudomonadales > Pseudomonadaceae > Pseudomonas > Pseudomonas sp. UBA6323. The sequence goes on from NZ_DJSX01000079.1 coordinate 47,069, forward strand.
GGCAATCTCTGCCTTGAGCGCGGCAAGGTCTATGGCGTGGGTTTTGGTCATGTGAATAGCCCCGTTTGGATTGAATCGGCGGGGCTATGTTTGGAATAGCCCCGTGTGGATCGGTCCGACGGGGCTATCTTCGAGAAAGGGGCGGGGCTTTAAAATTTGCGAACCGCTGCGGATTCAATATTTACAAAGCCGCGGCAATATGCTACTCGCTCGCTTTTCTTCTGCCGGGCTCGCGAGCGTATTGGGGGGCAAATGACGCAATCCACCCCTTCACTCGACTTAATGTCAGTTTCTCTTTTCCGCTCTGGTTTTCCATGGAAAAGCCTTCCCTGAGCATGATGTCGCGAACCTGCTCGGCCACCTCCATAACTGAATACTCCTGTCGAAGTGAGTCAGCCTCCCAAAATGCAGCGGCTTTCGCTCTGGCAACGTCGGCGTATAGCTCTGTCGCGGTATTAGCGATTCGCCGGTTTTCGCCAGCCTTCTCTGCTTGGTCTGCGATCACTCCCGCATAGTGACTCCCTATGCAGGTCGCTAGGCTGGCGAGATACAGGGCTAGCCGCTCTGCCTGCTCATAAGCCTGGGGGTGCGCATTCTGAAGTTCAGATAAGGCGCTGATGGCGTTATCGAGGAATGACTGGGAGAGAGGCATAATCGCGTCATCTTCTGGCATGGATGCGATCAAGCCTTGCAGTCCCCTAAGCTGGTCTGAAAGTAAATTGGTGTTGTTCGCCACGGTCGCCTCCTTGCGCTATCAATTCTTCGTGCTGCGCGTCGGCAGTTTCACCACTTCGGCAGGTTGCTTGATGCCTGCGGCTTCGAGCATGGCCGCTGTTGCTGTCTCGACGGACTGGCGCACGGGGTCAAGGTCGAGGCGGGCATAAATTGCCGTCGCTTGGTGGGTCTTGTGGTTAAGCGACTTGCCGATGATCGCCAGAGATGCGCCAGTCTTGGCCTGCCAGCTCCCGAGGGTGCGGCGCAGGTCGTGAATGCGTAAATCAGTCATGTCATAGATCGCCGGGTCGATGCCCAGCGAGTCGGCAAGGGCGCGGTAGCGTTTCGCTGCGGCTGCTGGCGCTGCTGCGACTTGCTGCTCAGCCTGCTGGCGCTCTTCGCCAGTCAGTTTGCCCAGTCCGTCTAAGTGGTCGAGAAGGCGGCGCAGGCTGGCGCGTAGCAGGATCGCAGCCCATGCCTTCTTCGGTTCGACCAGGTGGCCAGTCTTGCCATCGCCAGGAAACACGAATTGCGAGGTGCCGGTCGTGCGCTTGCGGGCATGCAGGGCAGCCACGGCCTCGGGCGACAGGGTGACATTCTGCGGCGTGCCGTTCTTGGTCATGCCGATACGCCAGACGCGGGCGTCGAGGTCGAGGTCGCGCCAGGCCATTGCCTGCACGTTGGAGCGGCGCGCGCCAGTCAGCAGCGACAGCAGGAAGAAGTCACTCAGGCTGGATTCGCCGATGGCTTCGAGCAGGTACGGCAGTTCTGCGGCCTGGGCGAAGCGGTCGCGTGATACCACGGCGTTCTTCTGAATGCGGCTGGCAGGATTGGTACCGCTGAAATGCTCATGATCGGCGGCGTAGTTGAACACCGAGGAAATGATGGCAACGGCCTTGTCTGCTTGTCGTGCGCTCTTCTTGCTCGCCTTGGTATGAATCGCCTTCACCTCGGAGCGGGTGATGTGCGACAGCTTGCTGTTGGCGATGGCCCCCATGTGAAGTCGCGCTGTGTCGAGGTAGTCCTTCCTGGTGCGCTCGGTGATCGGCGAGCCGTCACGCTTTTTCTTATGCGCGAGCATGTCGGCCAGCATCTCGGTGAAGGTCGGCTCCTGGCGAATGGCGCGACGCGCTGCGGCTGGGTTGGCTCCGGTGGCGAAATCGCCGAGGATCTTCTGCGCCTCGCCGCGTGCTTGCTCGACGGTCATCTCGGGGAAGGTGCCGAGCTTCACCCAGGCAATCGAGGAGCCGGCGCGCTTCACGACGTAGAAGGTGCGGGAGCCGGCCGAAGTGATCCGCATCGCCAGCTTCGGCACTTCTGTGTCGTAGACGGCGAGACGCCTTCCTGCCTCTGGCGGTTGCAGCGCCAGCAGTGCCGTTTTGGTGAATTTCAGCTTTGCCATGATCCTGCCTCTGCTGTGTCGGGCTAACACCGGGCTAACACCGGGCTAACACGGGCTAACACGGGCTAACAAATTTGGTCGATTTTAGTGTTAGCCCGTTAAGGCAATACTAGGCTGAAAGCCTCATCCTGTATAGGCTTGTAGTGTTTCGTAAATCAGAGGGTATCGTTACACCCACTGACTTGTAATCAGTAGGTCCCGAGTTCGACTCTTGGTGCCGGCACCATTTACATCAAGCCTACGGGCTTTGGAATTTCCTAACCCCGTACTCATATGTTCCCGAGGTAGAGTTTCGGTACAGCCCCGTACCGAGTACACCTCGGAGAACATATGGCGACCCTCGTAAACCCCTTCTGACACCTGGAAAGCAGTCATCCGCAAGACTGGCTGGCCAACCTGCTCCAATTCCTTCCGAACCAAGCGTGATGCCGAAGACTGGGCACGCCGCACCGAAGACAAGAGGGGCGTGGCGTCTATATCGAGCGCAGCAGCTCGGAGTGCATGACGAGCGCCCCATCGCTACCTCACCGACGCCTTTTGGGTCCCAGATTCCCCTATGCCTTGACCTAGCTGGTTAGCTGTATGTGATGGCGTTCGAGCGTTTTGCACCGCTCACCTCGGCTAGACAGCCAGCACCATTATTAGAAGCAAGACTTCACGTTCAGCATGGTCGCCATGCTGCGCGTCGGTGGACTGATCCATCAAGCGGCCATGCCAGAATGCCTCTAAACGCCAAAACAAGCGGCTGGCAGAGACTGCGTCGAGCCTTCATTTGGCAGTACGGGCGATAATTACAGCAAAGCCTTGGTTAAGGCCCTTAAATGTACAAGGCCGGGCTGGTTGTCGCTTAGGAGGAGCCACGAGACAACTAGTAAAACTACCGACGCCTCCTGAACTCAAAACGACAACTTCGCCTGTGGAGGCGAGCCCAACCCCGCTAGCAACAAAACAACAAACAGGTCAGGCCTTGGCCGCCTGACCTAAACAAATAAACCTAAAAAGCCGGAGCAACTCGAATCCAACCGTAATATTACAAAACCCTTCGCTTACTCTGAGGCCTGACTGGCTGTCGCCTTTTTCAATTTTTTCTTATTCTTTTTCTTCCAAGCAGGTAAATACATCACACGCAAAAAACCAAATCGCTTAATAAATTCACCAATCAGCAAGGAAACAATCACGGTAAACACAAGCGCAATAGCGGCACCTAAATGGTCAGGAACAGAAAACCATCTCAGCAAGGCGAAGCTTTTGTTTTGAATCTCACCATGGAAGATCAGGATAATCAGAGTCGATTGCCCGATATATGTCATAGCTTTGGAAAGCCAGCTCCAATGTGTCATCAGACCTGACAACGCCCAACAGATATACACCCCCAGAACCGCCAACAACGTGGTCCACAGCCAATGATCATAACGTCGTTGCGCCAAATCCATAGTCACGGGATGAAAAAAGAAAATCATGCCGAACAATACGACGCTGACTAATAGACCTATCAACGAGGTTTTATGTGCACGCAGAGCCGAGCGTAATAGATAGCCAAGCAAGAAGTATGCGCTACTGATAAAAACAACATCGGCACTGAACGGCAGCCCAGGTATGCTATAGGAGTGGCCAAAAAAGGTGACCGGCGAATGCCACGACCAGCCAAGCAGCCAGATTCCCAGCAGCATCTGAACGACCACGACAAGCCACATGATCGGAGCGGGGCACCGCAACGACTCAAGCAGGCGCAACAACAACCAGCTGTATAGAATTGCCAGCCAGAAGTGCGGCAGGAACCACAATGCTTGCCAGGGCAGTGTGCTGACCGAGGCATAGAACAAGCCTACGATATCCGGTAGCAGGGGCTGCCCTCGCAACACATCACGCACCACGACATACAACAACATCGTGAAGAAGAAAGGTTTGAGCAGGGCATCGGCCTTGCCAATAGCCGTTTCAGCGAAGGTACCAGTGGTTTTGAAGAAAACCCCGGAGAGAAAGAAAAACAGCGGCAGAATGAAGGACGCCAGCAGCGGATAGAGAAAATCCGGCGAGCTGGCCACGAACCATCCATGCCCGAACACAATGATCAGGATACCCACGCCCTTGGCGATATCCATCTGAATCCAGCGCTGCTCCACCTTGCTTCCCCTTCAAGAAAGCCCGCTACGGGGCTCTGACTGTTCGTGTGTTCGTGAGACGTACCCGCACCGCTCAGGCGGCACGCCAGGGCCGCAGTATCAATGCCATGCCGGCGAGCGTCGCCGCCGCGAACAGCGTAGTCAGCCCCAGTTGCAACCAGGTGTCTGCCACGCCGAAAAGACCTCCTGCGCTGATACCCAGCAACAAGCCCGCACACAGCCAGTACCGCACCCAGGCCAACTGGCCCAGAAGCGCCTGGCGGCGCATGAGCGCTAGGGCCGTGACCAGCACGCCTGCCACGGCTGCCAGCGGTATACCGGCCAACCCCAGCCACCAGGGCAGCGCCAGCAACAACAGCGCGTTGACGCCGCTGCCCAGAAGTTCGCAGTACAGCGGCTGAACCGTGTCGCCGGTTGAATAGGCATAACGGGCGAGCAAGGCATTCCAACAACCGAACACCAGCGGCAGGGCAAACCAGGCAAGCAGCGCCGGTAGCGGATCAGCCCCCAGCGATGACGGCAGCAGCAATGCCACCAGCGCAGGGGCGGCGCCCACCAGGCCGATGCCGGCCGGCAACGCGAGCAGGCTTGCCGTCTCGACCCCACGTCTGAGCAAAGGAATACGCTGCGTATCGGCTCGGCTGCTCATCAGGCCCAGCAGCACCTGATTGAGGCTCATCAATGCCACCAGCGGAAGGTTCACCAGCTTGCGGGCCAGGTTGACCCAGGTAACAGCGCCCTCCCCGAGCAGCGACGCGACTGAACGCTCAAGCAGGGCAAGCCCCTGGCTCGCCGCGTTGCTGCCAACCAACGGCAACATGCGCTGCCCCAGTAGCCGAAGTGCCTGCAGGGAGCCGTTGCTGCGCCATGGCCTCCAGCCCTGTTTCCATTGCCAGGGCAGCAGCGAGCCGGCCATTAGCACGCTGCCCAGCACGCAGGCCTCGGCTACACCGGAGACACTGCTTTGCGTCCCCATGCTTGCCAGATAGATCACGGGCGGTGCGTTGAACAGCACCGAGCCCAATCCCGCCATCACGAAGCGCTCACTGGCCTGCAGCGGCACACTGAGCAGCGCATGCAGCACGAAACCCGGTATGCACCACGCAAGCAGCCGCAAGGTGTCACCTGCCTGGACCTGCCCGGCATCGCTCAGGCCCAGGCCGATCACACCGACAATCCATGGAGCCGTAACGAGTACCAGCAGCGCGACGGCCAGACCGATCAACGCAAGCTGCGGCAACAGCGCCCCCATCCAGCGACGACGCCCCACCTCGTCCTCGGCCAGATAAAGAGGCAACGCAGCGGCACTGAGCAGCCCACCGGCCAGCGACATGCGAACCGCCTCCGGCAGAAACAGTGCGACAAGGAAGGCATCGCTCTGCGCGCCAGCGCCCCATGCGCTGACCAGCAGCCACTCACGGGCAAAGCCCAGCGCCAGGCCGAACAGGGTAACCAGGGTGAGCGACGCGGCGGAGCCAAGCATGGTCGCCCCTCAGCCTCGCTCGTTGACCACGACACCCAGGCGCTGGCGCTGCAATCCGCGATGGAGCTTGCGAGCAGGGAACAGCCGCCTGGCCTCCAGCAGATTGATACCCACCAGCAACCAGAACAGGCCGATCATCACCACCGCGAAGCTGAAGTAATGGTCGAACAGACCGCTTATCAGCGCTGCCAGCACACCACCCAGGCTACCCAGCCAGATCGCATTGTCCCGCGTCAGCACGATAGCCCCCTGCTCAGGCCGACTCTCGCGCCACCAGCGCCAGGTGACGGCGATGAACAACAGCATGCCGCCAAGCCCTAGCTTGTACATGAAGTTGAGCCACAGGTTGGAGATGCCGATCAGGTCAGTGCCTTCGATAGGCGGCTCCAGCTTGAAGCCCAGACCGAACGGGTAGGCAAGCACCGCCCTGGGGAACATCCGGTATTCGTCGAATCGCTCCTGTGTACTGGCGTTATCCGAGGAGAAGATCGTCGCCAGGCGTTCCTGCAGAGGCGGGTAACTCATCACCAGCGCAACGACAAGCACGGCACCGAGCATCAACAGGCGACCGGTATAGGGAACTCGCCGTCCCGCCATCCAGATCAGTACCACGGTCAGGCTCAGCATCGCCCCGCGCGAACTGCACAGCAGCAGTGCCGCAGCCCCCAGCAAGGCGACGCACAGCCCCAGCCAGCGCCGCCAGCCTTCATTGGCAAGGCCAAAACACAGCGCCAGGGGCAACAACAGCGCCATGATGCCGCCCGTGGCATTGGGGTGCATCCAGGGCGAGCCCATGCGCGATGAAAGCGCATTCAGGGCGAAGCCGAGCATATCCAGGTTGCCGTAACTGAAGAACGTCAGCACCGGCAGCATGCCGGAAGCTGAGCGGGTCCTCAGGAATACCGCGATCGACAGGAGCAGCATCGCCAACGTGCCGAGCAACAGGCAGACAACCAGCAACTCCCGGTTTTTGCGCTCCTGCAGCAGCTTGGCAGCGAGGAACACGACGGAAAGGTTGAGCAACCAGCGCAGCCAGTTGGACAGACCGCTGGCGGTGCCTTGTGTGGTGAGCTGCCCCACCACGAAGGGCAGGATACTGAACAGCATCAGCACCATGAGCCAGCGCTCGGTGGTGCCGGTGACCGCGACCCGGGAGGCCGGGGAAATGAACGCCTGCCACAGCAAGGCACCCCAGGTCAGCGCCAGCAGCGCCTCGCTGACCGTGGTACGAATTCCCAGGTTGACCGTCGCGTAGGGCATGAAGGTGGCAAGCAGCGCGAACAGCAGCAGCCCCCACAGCGGAAAGCGCAGTACGCTCAGGGCCACCGCCACCGCGAAGACGGCCGCCACGGCCTTGACCGGGGACAGAAACAGCAGCAGCGCACCAAATACGACGCCAACGACGATGGCAATTAGCTTTCCTGGCATTACGAACTCACTTCCGCGATCAATTCGATCAGGCGATTACGATAGGTTGCCGGGCCGAATCGCTCAGCCCACTGACGCAACAGTTGTGGGTCCTCGGCCGGCTCCGCAGACAGCCCCAGCATGAGCTGTACCAGTGCCGGCCCATCACTGGGCGAGAAACGCGGGCTGATCGCAGGCGCCACCTCTTCGAGGGAGGAGCCGCGAGCCACGGCCACCGGCACACCCAGGCTCAGGGCCTCGACAACCGGCAGACCGAATCCTTCGGCGTATGAGGGCTGCCAGAGCCGCTGCGCTCGCGCATACACGGCGTGAAGCTGCGCATCATCGAGTCCCGACAAGGCATGCAGGCCTGGCAGGTCACGCTGCGCCTGAGGCAAGTGGTCCAGGCTGCCGACCATCACCAGATCAGGAATTTCAGCAGACTCACGCCTGGCCTGCGCCCAGGCTTCGACGAACCATGGGATGTTCTTGCGCAACTCCCGCGTGCCCACCACCAGCCAGTAACGTGAAGGCAATGGCCGGGTAAGCGCCGCAGGTTGCCCACTGAAACCTTCTACCAGGTTGGGCAGTACCCGAACCTTGTCGGCCACGCCAGGAAACAACCGCACCGCCTCGTCGGCCGTGAAGCGCGAAGGGGTCCAGATCTGATCGGCCGTCCGCACCGCATAGCTGATCGAAAGGCGGTCACAGGCACGGTAGACCGCAGCCTTGAAAGCATTGGCGTGGTAATTCTTGAGCGTGATCTGAAACAGATCGTGCAGCAACAGCGCGTAACGCGTGCCCTTGGGACGCGGAGGCAGGGGCAGACCCATGTTGAAGTTCGCGATGTACAGATCGATACCCTGCCTGCGCAGTTCGCCTGGCAGAAAACAGGCCTCGAAGCGCAGCCGGTTGTGGGGCTGGTGCATCGAAGCCGAGGCGCAATCCCAGGGCGGACAGCAGACCTGCTGGCGCAGATCGGCTCCTGACGGCGCGACGGCATAGCGGGTGAGGGTTACATCGGGAAGTTCGCGCAGCACGCGCTCCATCGCCAGCACCTGACGACTGATACCCGACATCGGCGCAGACGCCACCATCCGATAGTCGAGGCCTATGCGCATGACGCCTCCGATACCGGCTGGCGCGCCAGGTCTTCGTAGATGGCCTCCACCTGACTGGCAGCGACCGCCCAGTCGTGATGGACGCGGACATACTCGCGCCCGGCCTGGCCGAGTCGCGCGGCATCCGCCGGCTGGTCCAGCACCTCGGACAACGCTACGGCCAGTTGCTGCGCCGTCTCGCCAGCCAAATAGTCGCGCCCCGGCTCCAGCGCCAGGCCGGACACCCCCTGCGCGGTACTTACCAGCGGCAGACCGGCGGCAAGGGCCTCCAGCACTTTGAGCTTCGAGCCACCGCCGTGGCGCAACGGGGCAAGAAACACCGACGACTGCGACTGCAGCGCCGGGAGGTCGCTGACGAACCCCTGCCACTCGATTCGCTTGTCAGACCAGCGCTCAGGCCATTGGGCCGGCAGCGCATGCCCGCAGATGCTGATGACCGCACGCGGGTTGCGTTGCCACAGCAGCGGCATGATCTCATCCAGCGCCCACTGCACGGCATCGACGTTTGGCGAGTACTCGTAATTGCCGAGAAACAGGATCCTCTGGCAAGCATTGTCGGGCGTTGCGCCAGCGAACTGCGCACAGTCCACGCCATTCACCACCACGGCCACCGGTTGCCCAGTCAGGCGCTGCATCACGGCCGCATCCGCTTCGGTCACGGCGACCACACGTGCCGCCTGCCTGAGCACCTGGCGCTCCCAGCGCCGGTAACGCCATTGGTCGAACCAGACGAACGGCCGCGCCCAGGTCGGAAAGCGGGAATAGGTGGCCGCCCCCAGCGATGACTCGACATTGTGCTCGGTCAGCACGAACGGCTGCCGCTGTTCACGGAGCGGCTTTCGCAACGGCTCGATGGTATAGCTGTGCTCCACCTGCACGACATCCCATCGCTGCTGCAGCAACTCGACGAACGCGGCCTGCATGCGTGGGGCATAACCATTCACACCAGCCAGCAGAGGGGCTGGCGCGAACAGCGCCACGAACAGACTTGCGAAGCTGCGCAGCGGGCGGCGCGGCACGACGATCAGTTGCTCGAGCAAAGGCTCGAGCATCGCCCGGTCGTCGGCGCTCAGTGGTTGCTTGCTCTGCACCAGCAACGTGATGCGGTGCCCACGTTCGGCCAGACTGCGCAGCAGATTGTACTGGCGGGTCTTGCCACCGCTGGTGGTGGGCCAGGGCGAATAAGGGAGAACCCACAATAAACGCATCTAGGTTCAGTCCCAGGTCAGTATCTGCAGCGACGGTTTGGTCTTCACCTTCACCCAGCTGCCATTGCCGAGCGCCGTTTCGCGCCCCGTGAGCGGATCGTGGAGAACGGCGCGGGTGACTCCCGGAAGCTCAAGCTCAGCGCCCTTCTCCGCCCAGAACATCAGCAGGTTCCGTCCCTTCTCGTCCTTCCAGGCGATGTTGTACAGCCCGTCGATCTTCTTTGCGATCTGCGGGGGCTCGGCGGGTACCAGGCGCGGCCCGGTGATTTTCAGGAACCGTTGCAGCGCCAGGTAGACAGGCTTGGGATTACCTTCAAGATCAAGCAACCCATAGTCACGGTCTCTGACGGTTGCACGGGTGTCGAGGTCATTGAGGGTGAAGAGAAAAACCCGGTCGAAATCCTGCGTACTCATCAAGGCCAGACGCCGCAGAACGTAATCGGCCTGGCCGTTTCGGCCGATGATGTCCTGAGCCTCCTTGGGCCCCGAATAGCTGGACCAGCCCCACTCCGTCGCCCAGATGGCGGGTACACCGGAACGGCGCAATACATCGTTGAGCTCGCGTGTGCGCAGGGCGAAATCGTTGCTGCCACGCATGTTGCCTTCCGGCAGCTGGGTGTAGGGGTGATAGGCAACGATGGTGTTCAGCCGCTGCACACCCAGTTGGCCGAGCTGCTCGAACATGCTCGCGCCACCGGGCAGATCGCTGAAGAATGCCAGCCCGGCGCCCACCACCGGTTTGTCGGGGGCGACGCTGCGCAGAGCCCTGGTACTGGCTTCGAGCAGGCGGGCGTAGCCGGCCGCATCTGCCTCGGGGCGCCAGAAACCGATCAGATTCGGTTCGTTCCAGACCTGCCAGGCGTCGACACTGGGGTAACGCATGGCCAGCAGCGCCATGCGCTGGGCGAAAACCTCCGGGTCGCGCGGCGGATACTGATCCTGGTACGGAGACTCCGGCGGGGCCGTAGTGATGAAACGGGCCGAGCCCACCAGATAGAAAACGGACTTGAGCTGCTGGCGCTCCAGATCACGCACCAGTACATCCAAGGCCGCTACATTATATTGGTCCTCAGCCAGTTCGAGTTGGTCCCAGTGCAGATCAAGGCGCACCCATTGCAGACCAAGCGCCTTCAAACGCTCCATCTGCTGGTTGTACCGCTCCGGGCTGAACCACAGGAACTGTGCATTCACGCCCAGGAAATCCTTCCAGACGACCTCACGCGGCGCCTTGAGCGCGTGCATCTGGGCGTCCACCCGCATCCCCCACAACAACAGGCTTCCAAGCAGAACGATCATCAAGGCGGTGGCTATCTTTCTCATGGCATCGGCTCCTGTCTGCACAGTTCGTCGAAGTGCTCGTGAAAACGCCGCCCAACACTGCTCCACCGGCGCTCACGCCCGATCGATCTTGCCCGGTCCGCCCAGGCCGCAGCCAGTTGTGGCTGACGAGCGATACCCTGCAACGCCTGCGCGAGCGCCTCGACATTTCCCTGAGCATAGGTCATGCCGTTTCCGCTACTGACCTCTTCGGCAAATGCCCTGGCGTCCGAGGTAATCGCCCCACGACCGCAGGCCGCAGCCCAGGAAAGTGCACCACTGGTGCCACGTTGCTCACCCAGGATGCGCAGCTTCTGCGACTCCCGGTACGGTAGAACCATGACATGGTGCTGCTGAATGACCTGGGCGATTTCCTCGCGTGGCAGGTCCAGGCGCCAATCAATGCTGTCATGCAGTTGAAGGCGACCGATCAACTCGCGAAGCTCGTCGAGGTAATCATTACGCCCGTCAAATGCCATCTCGGCTGCGGTACCACCAGCGAGCGTGAGGCGCAGGCGTCCGTGCAGCGACTCGTCGGCTTGCAGAACCCTGGCCAGGGCCTGCAGAAGATCCTCGATGCCCTTGCCCCGGTAGATGAAGCCGAAATACAGCAGACGCATCACATCCAGCTCCGGCAGGGCAGCCGGCGCTATGTCGAGATTGCCGTGCGGGACCACGGCGACCCGCCCGTCGGCAAGCCCCATGCGCTGGCGCAGGCAGGATGCACCGAGCCCGGTCAGGGTGAACAGACGATTCATGCCGTGCGCCAGCTTGCGCTCCTGACGCAACGTGAACGGGTCATTCAGCACCACCGCCGCCTGCTGCAGCAGGCCCGGAAAGCGTTCCGTCCAGGCCAGGACGCGGGGCAACTTCGCCTGACGCCATACCAGGCGCTCGGGATCGTGGATGGTCGCCGTCAACGGCAGCGCGGGATAGCGCATGCGCAGCAGCTCCAGCGCGTGGAACTCACGCAGACGCCCACCGCCAAGCTCGCCATGAACCAGATCGACGCCGCTCCAGTCGAAGGATGACACCCGGGCGTTGACGGCCCCCGGCTCTGCGCCACACCCGGCCAGCGGGGTCAGTACTTCGACCCCGTCGGCTTCCAGCGCCGCCTTGAAATGCCCCGCGTAATCGGCAATGCCGTTCTTCTCGGGGGGCAACGGCGCCAGCAGGGCAATGCGCATCAGAACGCGCCTCGGAAACGATCAATCACTTTCAGAACCTTGCCCGGCACCTCGAAGCAGCGACGGTTGATGATGATGCCGTCCACCTTGCCGAACGCGGTGGTGAGAATCGACAGCACGTGCTGGACCACTGGAATGGAACTTTGTCGTGCCTCTACCACCAGCGCGATCATGTCCGCGCGGCGCAGCGTGACAAATGCCTCGCGGCTGTCGAGCAGAGCAGACGCATCGAGCAGCACGACCTCGCCGGGTTGGGCCGGCTCTGCGCCGCCTACGCGTACATTAAGGCCATTCTCTTCAAGCAACTGACGCATCTGCTCGATGACGAAGCCGACCCCTTCGCCATGACGTGCTGAGGTCAGGCCAAGCATCAAACCATCGCTGGCGATGCGCTTGAGCGGCATGAAACCATACAGCCGGTAGACACTGGCAGCGAAGGCATTGCTAGTCTGGGCACTGGAATTGTTCCGCTCGGGAAGCGTCGTCCACAGGGGCAGGCCAAAGCGCGACTCCACTAGGCCGCCATCATGGATGCGCTGATCCAGCAGGTAGCACACATAGACCACCAGCAAGCCCACCAGCGCCGAGAATGGCAAAGCCAGCAGCAACATCACCAGCGTCTTGGGGAAGACCCGGGCCGGGTTTAGCGTCGCGGCCTCGATGACTGCGATGTTGCTGATCTGGCTGTTGTCCAGTTCGCGATCAATCCGGGACTTCTCCAGGCTGTCGGTATAGAGCACATAGTTCTTCTCTGCCGCATCCAGCTCACGCTGCAGGCGAGCCACTTCAGGCTCCTCGCGCATCGCCTCGTTGCGCTGCGCCTCGAGTTCATGCAGTTGAGATTCCTGAGCCGCGAGCTGAGCGCGCAATGCCTTGTTATTGCTGGTTTCGTCGAGCAGAACACGCTGCAGGTGAATGGACAGCGTATTAGGGGCACGGTCCTCGGAGCTCTGCACCGTATCCCCCTCATCGGCCACCTGCTTCTCCAGCGAGGCGATCGACTCGTCGAGCGCCCGCACGGGCTCGGCGGTGGTCATATAGGTGCGCAGCATATCGACGCGCTCGAGACGCTTCTGATTGAGCAGGCGACGCAGGTCCTGCTGGGCCGGGTTCAGGGCGATCTGACGAACCGTTACGACCTCCTGAGGCAGCCCCTTCAGTTGATTGCGAGTGTTTTCCAGAACGCTGTCCGAAGAACTGATCAGGCGCTGGGTATTGAAGCGTTCGCCACGCAGGATGTTGATACGCTCCGACAGGTCCTCCAAACGATCGGTGATACTGGCGGCGCCGAGCCCGGTCATCTTCTGCAGCAACTGTTCCTTGTAGCTCTTGATTTGCAGGGCACTGGCCGCACTCTGCGCTTCGTAGAACGTGAACAGGCTCTTTCGGCCAAGCGCATCGGTACGCTGGCGCTGATAGATTTCGATCCAGTGCTCGACAATGGCTTGCGCCACATCCGGCTCGTTCCAGGTGAAGCGAATCTCCATAACGCTCGAGCCCAGCGCATGGTCGACCTCGAAGTTCTTCTCCAAGGCACGTGCCAGACGCTCAACGTCGGTCTGTTCCTCGATCACGCCGATGGTTTCGAAGACCGTGCGCACCCCATCGATAACCGCACCGACAACGCGCTTCACTTCATATTTAATGCGCTTCCATACCCACGGCGGAGGCGGCTGGTTGGCCAGCACTTCCAGGTAATGCTCAGCCACCTCGCGGACGATCGGCCGGCCGGTGAGCATGCGCTCTTCGTCGACAATCGGATCACGCTGGCTGATGGGCATCACCATAGCCTGGCGATCGCTGATTTCCAGCGGTAAGGCAGCATCACGCCCCGGCTTCACCAGCAATCGCGCATTGGACTCGTATTTGGCGGGCAGCAGGAATGCGCCCAGCAAGATCACAACCAGGGTTATCCCCATCGCCCACTTGAATTCTCGCAAGAATATAAACAGCAGACGCAGCAGGTCGCGAAAGGAACGAATTTCGATCATGAGTGCGTCGCTCCTCAGCGATTGATTGTGTAACTGGCGCCGATTCCCATCGACTTGGTAAAAGGAATGAGCTGGTTCAGATAGACGTCCACGCCCTCGATTCGCTCGCCGACCGCCGACTTGGGCACGAAGACGATATCGCCGCGCTGCAGCCCGACTGTCTTACGCCCGTGCTCACCGGTGACGAGCAGTTGGCTGTAGTCGAGGAAATAGGCGTGATAGGCCCCCTCGGAATCCTCTCGCAGCAAGGCGACCTTGCGGCTGTCCGCCGTGGGAAGCACGCCACCGGCCCCGATAATGGCCTGCTGGATGTTGTTGGCCGCCGGAATCGGCACGGCCGAGGGATTGCGCACCGCACCACCGACGAAAACGGTGTTGCCCGGCGCGTTGTTGATGTTCACCGTTACCTTGGGCTGGCGGTAGACCTCCTTGAGCCGCTCGGTGAGGGATTCGGCGATTTCGCCGGGCGTGCGGCGCGCCGCCTGCACGTTGCCGATGAACGGGTAATAGATTGAACCGTCGTTGAGTACGGTGAACAGCGTCAGCTCGTAGATGGTACTAACGTTGAAGGCAGATAACGTCGGCATCTCACCGGCATCGCGGACGATGCGTAACGTATCGCCCACCCGCACACGCTCTTGCGGTGGCGGCACCAGGGCAAGCTGATCGAGCGCCTGCTGTCCGGCCTCGATGGTGTCCGTATCAGGCAGCATAACCCTCGCAGGTGTGGTGCATGCCCCCAGCATCACGACGGATAACAACAAGATCACATGTTTCATTTATCGAACTTCCTGTAGCAAAGTGGGGGCTAACGCCAGTACCCGGAAAACATACTGACGCGACGCTTGAAGGTTGATGGCAAAGACATTTCCTTCTGACCAAGACGGTAACCAGCCAGCTTCATCGCACTGCGCAAAAAGACCTCGGGCAAACGGTAGAGGCAGCCGGCCGCGCGCAGCGCTGCCATCTCGGCCTTCACATAACGCATGCCTTCGCCACCGGCCGAACCGAACGCCTGCCTGATCCAGCGCTCACGTCCGTAAAAAACACCGATATCGAAGTAACGACGAAACTCCTCGAGCACGCTGTAATCGTGCGAGTGATACACCTCGGCGGTCGCTGCATAACGCACGGCATAACCGCCGAGCAGCATGCGGGCCGCGACGTAGGCGTCTTCGCTGCCGATCACGTCCTCGGGAAAGCCACCCACGGCGACCAGCGCATCACGCCGGTAGGCCGAAAACGAATCGGAGCTGAAACAGGTTTTGATCCCCAACTCAGGTGCATCACTCATGCGCTTGGTGCGGCTCTGCGGCGGATAGTTGAAACGACGCGACTGCGCGCCCAGCAGGCCTGCATCCGGGTGCGGCAGTTGTCGCCCATAGGCAACCCCGATATCGGCCTTGCCGTGCAGGTCGGCAATGATGTTGGCGAAGGTACCGGCATTGGCCGGGATCGCGTCCTGGGTCAGGTAGATCAGCGCGTCCGCATCGACCTGCTCGCTCGCCCAGCGGCGGGTGCCGCCGTGGTTGAACTGCGATGGGTCGATCACTTCCACACGCGCCCCGGCGCCGCGAAAGCGCGCCACCGTATCGTCACGCGAGGCGCTGTCGACAACCAGGAACTCGTCCGGCTGCAGCGTCTGCATGGCGAGCGCCGGCAACAGGCGATCAAGATGAGCGCCAGCGTTGCGAGTCGGGATGATCAGGGCCACACGCATCAGCTGGTCTTCTCGCTCACCGGCGCACGACCATAGATATCGTTGAAACGGACGATGTCATCTTCGCCGAGGTACTCACCGCTCTGCACCTCGATCATCACCAGGTCGATCACCCCCGGGTTGACCAGGCGGTGGCGGTGGCCGGCGGGAATGAAGGTCGACTCGTTGGTATTGAGCAGGAAATCACGCTCACCATTGACCACCCGCGCCATGCCACTGACGACGATCCAGTGTTCGCTGCGGTGATGGTGCATCTGCAGCGACAGGGACTCGCCAGGGCGCACCATGATGCGTTTGATCTTGAAGCGCGCGCCCTCTTCCAGCACGGTGTAGGTGCCCCACGGACGGGTCACGGTGCGATGCAGGCGATAGGCTTCGTGGCCTCGCTTCTTCAGTTCCTGGGCAACGTACTTGACGTCCTGCGTGCTGTTGGCATCGGCGATCAGCAGCGCATCGGGCGTGTCCACCACAACCAGGTCACGCACACCCACGGCGCCAATCAGGCGCTTGGGCGAGTCGATATAGCAGCCCTGCACGTTGTGCAGCACCACCTCGCCATTGATCTGGTTGCCGTTGGCATCGGCGGCGGTGAGTTCGCGCAGCGCCTGCCACGAACCGATGTCGCTCCAACCCAGGTCACAGGGCACTACGGCCACCTTGGGCGAGCGCTCCATCAGGGCGTAGTCGATGGAAATGTCGGTCACTTCAGCGAAGCTCGCCGCGTCCAGCTCGCACTGCACGCCCTGCTTGCCTGCCGTGGGCACGCTCAGAGCCAGGCATTTCTCCACGCCTTCGACGACCTGCGGCGCATGCTCGCGCAGTTCGCGCAACAGTACGTCCACGCGGAAACAGAACATGCCAGCGTTCCACAGATGCCGGCCACCGGCCAGGTAGGCCTCGGCCGTCGCCAGATCGGGCTTCTCGACGAAACTGGCGACGCGGTAACCGCCCTCCAGGCTCTCGCCTTGCTGGATATAGCCATAGCCGGTCTCGGCATGATCCGGCTGAATACCGAAAGTCACCAACCAGCCGGCCTCGGCAAGTGCTCGCGCCTGTGCGATAGCGGCGACGAAAGCAGCCTGATCGCGAATCAGATGATCGGCAGGCAACACCAGTAACTGGGCGTCCTCGCCGTAATGATGCGCGACGTGCAACGCTGCAGCCGCAATCGCCGGCGCGGTATTGCGCCCCGTGGGTTCGAGGAGAAAGTCCAGCCCCACAAGTCCCCGATTCAGCACGCGATAGTCATCCAGCGTGCGAAACAAAAGATCACGGTTGATCACCGTCAGCAATCGGGCAACGTCATCCAGGCCGGCGACACGCTCGAAGGTCTTCTGCAACAGGCTGCGGCCATCGGCCAGGCGCATGAACGGCTTGGGCATGGCCTCGCGGGAAACCGGCCATAGGCGCGTGCCGGCACCACCGGCAATGATACAAGGGATCAGGACGCTCATTCAGTAGGCCTCGCGGGTGAGGATGACCGCCGGCAAGGTGCGGAAGAGGATGTAAAGGTCGAACCACACCGACCAGTTTTCGATGTATTGCAGGTCGAACTCGACACGCTTCTCAATCTTTTCCAGCGTGTCGGTCTCGCCGCGATAGCCATGGACCTGTGCCCAACCGGTAATGCCTGGCTTGACCCGATGGCGGGCGGTGTATTCCTTCACCGCATCCTCAAAAAGGATGCCAGCCGCCTTGGTCGCCGTGGCATGCGGGCGCGGGCCAACCATGGACATGCTGCCGAGCAATACGTTGAACAGCTGCGGCAACTCATCCAGGCTGGTCTTGCGGATAAAGCGTCCGACTCGAGTGATGCGGTCGTCATTGCGCGTGGTCTGCCGCTCTGCGTTGGCGTCGGCGCGGTCACAGTACATAGAACGAAACTTGAACACTTCAATCAGCTTGTTGTTGTAGCCGTAACGTTTCTGGCGAAACAGCACAGGCCCAGGGGAGTCGAGCTTGATCGCCAGCGCGACCAGGATCATCAGGGGTAGAGCGAAAGCCAGAGCCAGCAGCGCCAGAAGCAGGTCCTCAATGCGCTTGATCAAAGGCGACCAACCGTCGAGCGGCCTTTCCGAGACGTTGAACATCGGCAGCCCGGCCACCTCGGTGATGCGGTTGCGCGCATGCCGAAAAGCCAGCATGTCCGGCACCAGCAGAACGTTTACCGGAAGTTTGCGCAATTCGCGCACGATCTGGCCGATGCGATTCTCGGCCGACCAAGGCAGTGCGACCAGCACTTGCGTTACTCGCTCATCCCGCACCAGGCGCTCCAGGGCATTGCTGTCGCCCAATAACGGTAGACCACCCAACGTATCGGGCAAGCGACCGATACGGTCATCTATAAAACCGATCAAACCAGAACGAATGTCGCTATGGCGCTGCATGAATTCCGATAGCCGCAGGCCATTCTCGGTCGCCCCGAGGATGACCGCGCTCTGCAGAAATTGTCCGGCACGCATCCAATACCGATAGAGAGCGAGCAGCGCCAAACGCTCGGCGCCGAACGCGAAGAGGCTGGCCAGAAACCAGAGACTGAGGAAATGCCACTCCATGAAACTGAACATTGCCAGCGCCTGATGCATAAAGAGCAACAGACAGAACGCCGCAGACCAGGCAAAGAACATCATGCGAAAGCGCAACAGGCTACTGAATATCTCTTCGGAGTAAACGCCCAGGGCTTGAAACATCATTACCGTAAGAACGCCAAAGAAGAACAGTACCGTGGCGTAGCTTTGCGTCAGCATGGGCTCATCCGATAGCCATACCAAAAGCGCAAACCCTGGTAAAATGGCGGTAAAGCCATGAACCAGGCGAATAGCCGCCAAAAAATATTCGATGAACCCGGGACGCGCCAGCAAGGAACCACCGGCTGATTGCAGACGCATGAAAAATCACTCCCGCCTTATTTTCGCTCATGAATATCGGCTGACGTCAAAAAGCAGGCAGTAAAATGCAAAAAATCAAATTTTCGACAGAAAATCGTCAAATTGTTTTATGGCGCGACTTAACCACTTTTATGATGGCATTTCAACATCCGCACTAATGAATAGCACAGTTAATTTCTGGCGCCAGAAAGCCGGCAAAAAAGCAGCTTTGTTGAAGAACGCCATGTGCTCGTACTACCGCCAAAACGACTCGCGTAACCGAAGCGGTTTGATGTACAAAATGCACCTTCAACCATGCAGGCGTATGGCTACTGAGCCTCTACGTGGCCTGCTGCGCCACAGCTTCCGCGACTTTCAATTGATCCAGGGCCTCGTCTGCCGTCACTCATCGCCAAGGACACAGTAAATGCGCATCCTTATTACCGGCGGCGCCGGCTTCATCGGGTCGGCGCTGATTCGCCACCTGATTCAGGACACCGAGCACGAAGTGCTCAATCTCGACAAGCTGACCTATGCCGGCAATCTGGAATCCCTTCTGGAGATCGCCGCAAGCCCCCGGTACCGCTTCGTTCAGGCCGATATTGCCGATGCCGGGCGAGTCGCTGCGACGCTGAGCGAATTCCAGCCAGACGCCATCATGCACCTGGCCGCCGAATCCCATGTCGATCGCTCCATCGATGGCCCGGCGGCCTTCATCCAGACCAATATCGTCGGCACCTATAGCCTGCTGGAGAACACGCGCGCCTACTGGCTAACCCTGAGCCCCGAGCGCAAGGCGGCCTTCCGCTTCCACCACATCTCTACCGACGAGGTCTACGGCGACCTGCACGGCGTTGACGACCTGTTCACCGAAACCACCCCCTACGCCCCCAGTTCGCCCTACTCGGCGAGCAAGGCCGCGTCCGACCATCTGGTCCGCGCCTGGCAACGCACCTATGGCCTGCCGGTGCTGATCACCAATTGCTCGAACAATTACGGCCCCTATCACTTCCCCGAGAAGCTGATCCCGCTGATGATCCTCAATGCCCTGGCCGGCAAGCCGCTGCCGGTGTATGGCAACGGCCAGCAGGTACGCGACTGGCTGTACGTGGAAGACCACGCACGTGCGCTGCTCAAGGTGGTCAGCCAAGGCGAAGTCGGCGAGACCTACAACATCGGCGGACACAACGAGCAGAAGAACCTCGACGTGGTACGCGCCATCTGTGCCCTGCTGGAAGAGCTGGCGCCGCAGAAACCCGCCGGCCTCGCGCGCTATGAAGACTTGATCACCTACGTGCAGGACCGTCCGGGTCACGACTTGCGCTACGCCATCGACGCCAGCAAGATCGAACGCGAACTGGGTTGGGTGCCGCAGGAAACCTTCGAAACCGGCCTGCGCAAGACGGTGCAGTGGTACCTGGACAATCTCGACTGGTGTCGCCGCGTGCAGGATGGCAGCTATCAGGGCCAGCGACTCGGCGCACTCTAGAGTTCAAGACGTAGGGCGGGTGCAACCCTCCAGCCAGGCAGCGACGGGTTGCACCGCCCTACGCATCGACAAGGAACACAGAAAAATATGAAAGGCATCATCCTCGCCGGCGGCTCCGGCACCCGCCTGCACCCCATCACCCTGGGCGTGTCCAAGCAGCTGCTGCCGATCTATGACAAGCCGATGATCTATTACCCGCTGTCGGTGCTGATGCTGGCCGGCATTCGCGAGATTCTGATCATCTCCACCCCTGAAGACCTGCCCAACTTCGAGAAGATGCTCGGCGACGGCAGCCAGTTCGGCATCACTCTGCGGTATGCCGAGCAACCCTCGCCGGACGGCCTGGCCCAGGCGTTCCTGATAGGCGAGTCGTTCATTGGTAACGACTCGGTCTGCCTGATCCTCGGGGATAATATTTTCCACGGCCAACACTTCACCGAAATGCTGCTTCGCGCCGCCAGCAACGAAAGTGGCGCCACGGTATTCGGTTATTGGGTCAGCGATCCGGAGCGGTTTGGCGTGGTCGAGTTCGACGCCGCCGGCAACGCGCTGTCGATCGAGGAAAAACCGGCGAAACCCAAGTCCAGCTTTGCCGTGACCGGCCTGTATTTCTACGACAACGATGTGGTGCAAATCGCCAAGGCCGTTAAACCCTCGCCACGCGGCGAGCTTGAAATTACCGATGTGAACAATGCCTACCTGGCCCGTGGAGACCTGCGCGTGGAGCGCTTCGGCCGTGGTTTCGCCTGGCTCGATACCGGCACCCACGACAGCCTGCTCGATGCCTCGCAATACGTGCAAACGGTGGAAAAGCGTCAGGGATTGAAGGTCGCCTGCCTGGAAGAGATCGCCTATCAGCAGGGCTGGATCGACCGAGAGAAATTGCTTACGTGTGCCAAGGCACTGGGCAAGACGGGTTATGGTCAATACCTTTACAAACTGGCGGAGGAGTCGCTGTGAAAGTGATCACGACCGCACTACCGGAAGTGCTGATTCTGGACCCCCAGGTGTTCGGCGACGAACGCGGCTTCTTCTACGAGAGCTTCAATGCGCAGCGCTTCGCCGAGGCAACCGGAGTGACCCGAGAATTCGTGCAGGACAACCACTCGCGCTCCGCGCGAGGCGTACTGCGCGGCCTGCACTATCAACTGCAGCAGGCCCAGGGCAAGCTGGTGCGCGTCAGTGCCGGCGAGGTCTATGACGTCGCAGTGGACGTACGCCGCAGCTCGCCGAACTTCGGCAAGTGGGTGGGCGTGCATCTGTCTGCCGAGAACAAGCGCCAGATGTGGGTGCCGGAAGGCTTCGCACACGGTTTTCTGGTGCTCAGCGAGTACGCCGAGTTCCTCTACAAGACCACCGACTATTACGCTCCGGCTCACGAACGCTGCATCCGCTGGGACGATACGCAGCTGGCCATCGACTGGCCGCTCGACGGCCTGACACCACAGCTGTCGGCCAAGGATCAACAAGGCCTGAGCCTGACCGACGCCGAGACGTTCGCATGAAGATTCTGATCAGCGGCCACACCGGACAGGTCGCGCGAGAGCTGCAACTGGCCCTGCGCGAGCATGAATTGATCAGCCTCGGCCGTCAGGATTTCGACCTGTCACGCCCGGAAAGCCTGCACGAAACCATCCTGCGCGAGCGCCCGGCGCTGGTGATCAATGCCGCCGCCTACACCGCTGTCGACCAGGCCGAACAGGAGCGCGAGCTCGCCTTCACCATCAACGCCGAGGCACCCGGCGCCATGGCCGATGCCTGCTTCGAGCTGGACATCCCGCTGATCCACTACTCCACCGACTACGTCTTCGACGGCAGCAAGGCCACGCCTTACCGCGAGGCGGACACGCCTCGCCCGCTGGGCGTCTACGGTGCCAGCAAGGTGGCTGGTGAGCAGGCGCTGCGCATCAGCGGCTGCGACCACCTGATCCTGCGTACCAGCTGGGTGTACTCGCAGCATGGGCGCAACTTCCTCCTGACCATGCAGCGCCTGCTGCAGGAGCGCGAAGAACTCAGCGTGGTCGATGACCAGATCGGCGCGCCGACCTGGGCCGGCAGCATCGCCAGCGCCACCGCCGAGCTGATCGACAAGTGGCAACACGGGCGCCATCGCTGGGGCACCTATCATCTGACCTGCCAGGGTGAAACCAGCTGGTTCGGCTTTGCCAGCGCCATCGCCGAGCGCCTGCGCGCGGCCGGCAAGCCCTGTGCCCGGCTGCGCCCGATCTCCAGTAGCGAGTACCCGACGCCGGCGCAGCGCCCGCTCAATTCGCGCCTGGACGGCGAACGCCTGGAAGAGGAATGGCAGATTCGCCTGCCGGACTGGCGAACGGCACTGGACGCCTGTCTGCAGCGCATGGGCTGACGCCCGGCATTTCATCGCCAGCGGCCGGCGCACGTCACCGGCCGCACGCTTAACGTGCATAATGCGCCGATCATTTCTGCACGGTTCTCCATGAGCACAAACACTGCCACTCCCCGCCGCCTGCGCTGGCGCAGCCTCGTGCTGCTGGCGCTGCTGCTCGCGCCCCTGCTGTTGCCCGTACACTTTTTGGCCGAACGCTACTACCGCGAAGTCCTGATCGAACAGAACCGGCAAACCCTGGACCTGTACGTCGCCAACCTGCTTGGCACGCTGCGCCGCTACGAGGTACTGCCGCAGATTCTCGGCGACCTGCCCGGCCTGCGCGCAGCCCTGAAGGCGCCCGAAGCCCCTGCAGTACTGGATAACGCCAACCGCCTGCTGGCCCGCGTGAAGAGCCAGACCGGGGCCGACGTGATCTACCTGATGAACACACGCGGCGTCACCCTGGCCGCCTCCAACTGGGACAAGCCGGACAGTTTCGTCGCCGGCAACTTCGCCTTTCGCCCGTACTTTCGCGAAGCATTGGCCGGCCGCCTGGGCCGCTTCTTCGGCCTCGGCACCACCTCAGGCAAACGCGGCTACTACTTTGCCTACCCGGTGCGCGAGGACGACCACAACATTGGCGCACTGGTGGTCAAGGTCGACCTCGACCACACCGAAACGCTGTGGGGTAACACCCCGGAACAGTTGCTGGTCACCGACACCAATGGCGTGGTGATTCTCACCTCGCGCCCTGACTGGCGCTTTCACGCCAGCCGCCCGCTGGACCGCGTAGAACAGTCGGCCATCGCCGCCAACCAGCCCTACCCGACCCAGGCGCCGCCCGCGCTCGACCTTGATCCCAACGCCTGGTTGACGCAAAGCCGCGCCCTGGAGGAAACCGGCTGGACGGTAAGTATTCTCGCCCCTCGCATCCTCCTCGATCGCCCCGTGCGCAGCGCTGTGGCCGTGGGTGCGGCTGCCCTGCTGGCCCTGCTGCTGCTGCTCGGCCTGCTGATATTGCGCCGCCGACACTATCTTGAGCGCATCGCCCTCGATGCTAGCGCCAAGGCCGAACTGGAGCAGCGGGTGACCGAACGTACGCAGGACCTGGAACTGCTCAACAGCCGCCTCAAGCAGGAAGTGCTCGAACGCGAGCAGGCGCAGCAGGAGCTGGTGCGCGCCCAGGACGAACTGGTCCAGGCCGGCAAACTCTCCGCGCTCGGCACCATGAGCGCCAGTATCAGCCACGAGCTCAACCAGCCACTGGGGGCGATCCGCAGCTACGCCGAGAACGCCAGTACCCTGCTCGACCACCAGCGCAGCGACGATGCCCGCGCCAACCTCAAGCTGATCAGCGAACTGACCGAGCGCATGGCCTCGATCATCGCGCATCTGCGCGCCTTCGCCCGCCGCGACCGCCATGCGCCCGAGCGAGTGGCGCTGCAACCGGCACTGGACGACGCCCTTGCCCTGCTCGCCAAACGCCGCCGGGCCATGGATGTGGAATTGATTCGCGACCTGCCGGACGCCACGCTCTGGGTTCAGGCTGGCGAAACGCGCCTGCGCCAGGTACTCGGCAACCTGTTCGGCAATGCGCTCGACGCCCTGGTCGACAAGGCGCCGCCACGGCGTATCTGGATCAGCATCGAACATCAGGCCGAGCATCTCGACCTGCTGCTGCGCGACAACGGTCCCGGCTTCTCAAGCGAATCCCTGGCCCGCGCGCGTGAGCCGTTCTTCACCACCAAGACCAGCGCCCAGGGCCTGGGGCTAGGTCTGGCCATCTGCGATAGTCTGGTGCGGGCGCTGGACGGCGAACTGCTGCTGGCCAATCATCCGGCCGGCGGCGCGCTGATTACCCTGCGCCTGCGCCTGGCCAGCCCCGGCGTCAACCTGCAACCTTCTGAGGACCCTTCGCCATGACCAGCGACAGCGCCATCGACAGCCGCATTCAGGTACTGCTGATCGACGACGACGCCCATCTGCGCCAGGCGCTCAGCCAGACGCTCGATCTGGCCGGGCTCAAGGTCATCAGCCTGGGCGATGCCCAGGGCCTGGCCGAGCGAATTCCGGTGGGCTGGCCGGGTGTGGTGGTCAGCGATATCCGCATGCCCGGCATCGACGGCCTGCAACTGCTGCAGCAACTGCGCGAGCGCGATGCCGAGCTGCCGGTACTGCTGATTACAGGCCACGGCGACGTGCCGCTGGCCGTGCAGGCGATGCGCGCCGGCGCCTACGATTTTCTGGAAAAGCCCTTCGCCAACGAGGCGCTGCTCGACAGCGTGCGCCGCGCACTGCAGCTGCGCCGCCTGGTACTGGACAATCGCAGCCTGCGCATGGCGCTCAATGACCGCCAGCAACTGTCCAGCCGCCTGGTGGGTCAGTCGCCTGCCATGCAGCGCCTGCGCGAGCAGATCGGCGCGCTTGCCGGCATCACCACCGACGTGTTGATCCTCGGCGAGACCGGCGCCGGCAAGGAAGTGGTCGCCCGCGCCCTGCACGATCTGTCCAGCCGCCGCGACGGGCCCTTCGTCGCCATCAACGCCGGTGCGCTGGCCGAGTCCGTGGTGGAAAGCGAACTGTTCGGCCACGAGGCCGGCGCCTTCACCGGCGCGCAGAAGCGCCGCATCGGCAAGTTCGAATTTGCCAACGGCGGCACCCTGTTCCTCGACGAGATCGAGAGCATGAACCTGGACGTGCAGGTCAAATTGCTGCGTCTGCTGCAGGAGCGCGTGGTCGAACGCCTCGGCGGCAACCAGCTGATCCCGCTGGATATCCGCGTGATCGCCGCCACCAAGGAAGACCTGCGCCAGGCAGCCGACGCCGGGCGTTTCCGCGCCGACCTCTACTACCGCCTCAACGTCGCGCCGCTGTCCATCCCCCCGCTGCGCGAGCGCGGCGAGGATGCCCTGCTGCTGTTCCAGCATTTCGCCGAAGCGGCGGCAGCCCGCCACGCCCTGGCTCCGCGTGAGCTGCAACCGGGACAGCGTGCGTTGCTGCTGCGTCATCCATGGCCGGGCAACGTGCGCGAACTGCAGAACGCCGCCGAGCGTTTCGCCCTGGGCCTGGAATTGGCACTCGATAGCAACGCGCCGAACCTGCCACCGGTCAACGGCGGGCTCAGCGAACAGGTCGAAGCCTTCGAGCGCGCGCTGATCGCCGCCGAGCTGAGTCGTCCGCACGGCTCGCTGCGCAGCCTGGCCGAAGCGCTGGGCGTGCCGCGCAAGACTCTACACGACAAGCTGCGCAAACATGGGCTGAATTTCTCCGGTGCTGGCGGAAGCTCGCCAGAGGACTTCGACTGACTGGCGGCAAACCGCCAAAGCCATCATCAAAGACTGGCCGGCAGCGGGCGCATACGCCCGCCCGGCGCTCGGCAAAACGCCATCAAAGCCCACAGCCACGGGCTTTTCCTCTAGGCAGGCAAGCCCTCCATCGCAGACTGGCACAAGGGTTGCTCTAGGCTAGCTCCAAGCGAACCCACAAGTACAAGTCCAGGCCTCGCTGATGCCACCGGCGTTTTTCTCCAAGCCGCCTAGACTTGCTCTTGTCCGTTCGTCAGCAGCGCTTCGGCGCAAATGCGATAAACACAACAAGAGGAAGCATCCGCATGTTCAAACTGACTGCCAAGGCGCTGGCTTGCGCCCTGTCCCTGTCCATCGCTGGCGTGGTTCACGCTGCCGACCCGATCGTCATCAAGTTCTCCCACGTGGTTGCCGAGCACACCCCGAAAGGTCAGGGTGCCGTGCTGTTCAAGCAACTGGCTGAAGAGCGCCTGGGCGACAAGGTCAAGGTCGAGGTCTACCCGAACTCCTCGCTGTTCGGCGACGGCAAGGAAATGGAAGCGCTGCTGCTCGGCGACGTCCAGATCATCGCCCCGTCCCTGGCCAAGTTCGAGCATTACACCAAGCAGCTGCAGGTATTCGACCTGCCGTTCCTGTTCGACGACATGGCTGCAGTCGATCGCTTCCAGAAAGGTCCGGAAGGCCAGAAGCTGCTGACCTCCATGACCGACAAGGGCATCACCGGCCTGGCCTACTGGCACAACGGCCTGAAGCAGCTGTCGGCCAACAAGGCGCTGCTGGAGCCGAAAGACGCCCGTGGCCTGAAATTCCGCGTACAGGCTTCCGCCGTACTGGAAGAGCAGTTCAAGGCCGTGCGCGCCAACCCGCGCAAGATGAGCTTCGCCGAGGTTTACCAAGGCCTGCAGACCGGCGTGGTCAACGGTGCAGAGAACCCGTACTCGAACATCTACAGCCAGAAGATGCACGAAGTGCAGAAGTACATCACCGAGTCCAACCATGGCCTGCTGGACTACATGCTGATCACCAACACCAAGTTCTGGGACGGTCTGCCGGCTGACGTACGTAGCGAGCTGGACAAGATCATCGCCGAGGTCACCGTCGAGGTGAACAAGCAGGCTGACGCCCTCAACGAAGGCGACAAGCAGCGCATTCTCGATGCCGGTACTACCGAGATCCTGACCCTGACTCCCGAGCAGCGCGGCCAGTGGCGCGACGCCATGCAGCCGGTATGGAAGAAGTTCGAAGGCGAAATCGGTGCCGACCTGATCAAGGCCGCGCAAACCGCCAACCAGCAATAAGGCCGGAGAGCCGTAGGGTGGGCAGGGCACTGCAGCGCTGACCCACCACGACGCCCGCGACGGGCGTCGTTCAATGCTGTAACCGGTGGGCCGGCTGCCGTCCCACCCTACGCCCTTTCCATTCGGGAGAACCGACCATGAACGCCTTGCGGCGCGTCTGGGAGCACTTCGAGGAAGGCTTCATCGCTTTCCTCCTGGCGGCCATGACGCTGATCACTTTCGTCTACGTGATCCTCAATAACTTCTACACCCTGTTCTATTGGCTGGGTGACACCTTCGGCGGTAACGAGGCCCTGCTCGCTATCGGCGACTTCATTCTCGACCTTGCCCAGGCGATGACCTGGAGCAACGCCCTGACCAAAGCCCTGTTCGGCTGGCTGATCTTCTTCGGCCTGGCCTACGGCGTGCGTACCGCCGGCCACATCGGCGTCGACGCGCTGGTCAAACTCGCTCCGCGCGGCGTGCAGCGCGTCATCGGCGTGATCGCCTGCTCGGCCTGCCTGGGCTACGCCGGCCTGATCGCCGTCGGCAGCTTCGACTGGGTCAGCACCCTGTTCAGGGCCGGTATCGGCGCCGAAGACCTGGGCCACTACGGCATCCAGCAATGGCATATCGGCATGATCGTGCCGTTCGGCTACGCCATGGTGTTCATCCGTTTCCTGGAAATCCTCGTGCGTATCCTGCGCAACGAGCAGACCGGCCTCGGCCTGGCTGACGAAGCCGCCGATGCGCTGAAAATCAACGAGCACGAGGAGGCCAAATAATGACCGTGCTGTTCCTCTTCCTGCTGCTGTTCCTGCTGATGTTCATCGGCGTGCCGATCGCCGCATCGCTCGGCCTGGCCGGCTCGATCACCATCATGCTGTTCAGCCCCGACTCGGTGCGCTCGCTGGCGATCAAGCTGTTCGAGACCTCCGAGCACTACACCCTGCTGGCGATCCCGTTCTTCCTGCTCTCCGGTGCCTTCATGACCACCGGTGGCGTGGCACGTCGCCTGATCGACTTCGCCAACGCCTGCGTCGGCCACATCCGTGGCGGCCTGGCCATTGGCGCGGTACTGGCGTGCATGCTGTTCGCCGCGCTGTCCGGTTCTTCGCCGGCCACCGTCGCGGCCGTGGGCTCCATCGCCATCGCCGGCATGGTGCGCTCCGGTTACCCGCAAGCCTTCGGCGCCGGCATCGTGTGTAACGCCGGTACCCTGGGCATTCTGATTCCGCCGTCGATCGTGATGGTGGTGTACGCCGCCGCTACCGAGCAGTCGGTGGGCAAGCTGTTCATGGCCGGTGTGATACCCGGTGTGATGCTCGGCCTGGCGCTGATGATCGCGATCTACATCGTCGCGCGCATCAAGAAGCTGCCGGCCCTGCCGCGCGCCAGCTTCCGCGAGTGGCTGCGTTCCGCCCGCGAGGCCTTCTGGGGCCTGCTGCTGATGGTGATCATCCTCGGCGGCATCTACACCGGCATGTTCACCCCGACCGAGGCTGCGGCCGTGGCGGCGGTCTATGCCGGCTTCGTCGCCCTGTTCGTGTACAAGGACCTGACCATCCGCGAGTGCCCGAAGGTGCTGCTGGAGTCCGGCAAGCTGACCATCATGCTGATGTTCATCATTGCCAACGCCATGCTCTTCGCCCACGTGCTGACCACCGAGCAGATCCCGCAGCAGATCACCGCCTGGGTGGTGGAGCTGGGCCTGCAGCCGTGGCAGTTCCTGCTGGTGGTGAACATCGTGCTGCTGATCGCAGGTGCCTTCATGGAGCCGTCGGCGATCATCCTGATCCTGGCACCGATCCTGTTCCCGATCGCCATGCAGCTGGGCATCGACCCGATTCACCTGGGCATCATCATGGTGGTGAACATGGAGATCGGTCTGATCACGCCACCGGTGGGGCTGAACCTGTTCGTCACCTCGGCGGTGACCGGCATGCCGCTGACCTCGGTGATCAAAGCCGCCTTGCCGTGGTTGATGATGCTGATCAGCTTCCTGATGGTGATCACCTACATCCCGGCCGTGTCCATGACCTTGCCGAATCTGCTCGGGATGTAACCGTTCCAACGAACGCTGCTAATTCGGTACCTTGTGTACCCACTCCGCCCGGCCTCTGTGCCGGGCTTTTTTTGCACGCCAGCAAAGCGAAACGGTCGTAGGAAAGATGTTGTCGCCATTTCCCGGTTCGCGGGACAGACATAACTGCACGGTGCCCGACATCCTGGCGTAAAGTCGCCGGCATCTTCATCGAGGAAACCGAGGCATGATCAGACGCAGCCTGAAATCCGTTGTCGCTACCTGGCTGACCGGCCTGCTGGCGCTACTCCCGTTGGTGCTGACTCTGGCACTGCTCGCCTGGATATTCAGCCTGTTCAATCGCCTGGTAGGCCCGTCGACGCTGATCGGCCAGTTATTCGCCGCCCTCGGCCAGCCCTTTTCCAGCAACGGCTACATGGCCTATCTACTCGGCAGCCTGGTGCTGCTGGCCAGCCTCTACCCGCTGGGCCTGGCCGTGCAACTGGGCCTGCGCCGCCCGTTGTCCTGGCTGCTCGACCGCACGCTACGGCGCACCCCACTGATCGGTAACTTCTACAACCTGGCCGACCGCTTCGTGGGCCTGCTGGACAAGAGCAAGAACCCGGACATCACCACCATGGCGCCGGTGTGGTGCTTCTTCGGCGGCGATGGCGCCGCCGTGCTCGCCCTGCGCCCGAGTTCGGAAAGCGTGGAGCTGGACGGCCGCGCCTACTGCGCCATTCTCATTCCCACCGCGCCCATCCCCGTCGGCGGTGGCCTGCTCTACGTACCGGAGCAATGGGTGCGACCCGCCGACATGGGCGTGGATCAGTTGACCAGCATCTACGTGTCGATGGGGCTTACGCCACCTGGCAAGCGCAACGCCGAGCAGTCGCCTCCGGTGGTGATCAAGCCCTAGGCCAGCGGCAAACTGGTGGTGGACTTGATCTCCGACAGCGCGACGATGGAGTTCACCTCCTGAATACCAGGCACCAGCGACAGCTTCTCGAAGAAGAAGCGCTCATAAGCCTCGATATCGCGGGTGACGATGCGCAGCATGAAGTCCACCGCGCCCATCAGCACATGGCATTCGAGCACCTCGGGAAATTCGCGCATGGCTTCGGCAAACTCGGTCAGGTTGGAGCGGCCATGGGCGTTGAGTTTGACCTGGGCAAAGACCTGCGTGTGCAGGCCGATACGCTTGCGATCGAGCAGCGTCACCTGCTTGCGGATCACCCCTTCTTCCTTGAGCCGCTGAATACGGCGCCAGCATGGCGATTGCGACAGGCCGATGCGCTCGGCGATCTCGGCGGTGGCTAGGCCGGCATCCTCCTGCAATAGGGCAAGAATGCGTTGATCATAGGCATCCAGCGCGATGGACATAAAAATTCCTCCGAATCAGAACAATAAGGCAATTCTATCCAGCAAAACCGCATTAACCCAGAAAACTAGGCAGAACTTTTGCCGGAAGAAGGCGGACACTTAGGCAAAACCTGCCCGAGCTGCCGCCATGCCTGATACCACTCCGTTTCCGCCTACCTACAACCGTCGCGATCCCTGGCAGGATCGCCCCGATGCCTGTGTCGAATACCAATTGCGCACCGATGCCGAAGCCGACGTGATGTGCCGCCTGCTGGGCCTGTTCGCGCAATTGCAGCTGTTACCCGAAGCCTTGCACATGGAGCGCCTGCAGGACGATCTGCACATCAGCCTGCGCCTGCCCGGCATCTCGCTGCATCGCGCCGGCGTGCTGGCGCAAAAACTGCGCGGCCTGGTGTGCGTGTGGGAGGTGAGCTGGCAGCATCTGGATCACAGCCTGGTGACGGAGGTGGCCTGAAGCGGGCATTCGGTCACGCCAGACACTTCGCCCTCACGCAGCTTTTCGGGCATCCTAGCTCGGCTGAAAGGTCGTTGAAGAACGACCTGCTACCCTTGTTCAGGCCGACCCCGAGGAGCCCGCATGTCCGCCTTCACCGCTACCGCAACTGACCGTGTACTGGATCTTGGCGACCTGCTGCGCGAGCTGGTGGCCCAGGGCCGGGTCGATCAGAACGTGGCCGAGCAGTGCCTGGCGATTCGCCGCAGTTCGCTGAACCACGCCCAGCACCCGCTGGAGTTCCTCGCGGCGCAACAGGTCGATGACCTGACGCGACCGGGCAAGAAGCTCGACCTGGAAAGCCTGACCGTCTGGCTGGCCAACTTCGCCGGCCAACCTTACCTGCGCATCGACCCGCTGAAGATCGACGTACCGGCGATCACCCCGCTGATGTCCTACGCCTTCGCCCAGCGCCACAAGATTCTCGCCGTGGCAGTGGACAGCGAGTGCGTCACCATTGCCAGCAGCCAGCCGCTGGTGCACAGCTGGGAAGCCAACCTGGTTCATGTGCTCAAGCGCCCGATCAAGCGCGTGGTGGCCAACCCCGCCGACATCCAGCGCTTCACCACCGAGTTCTATCGCCTGGCGCGCTCGGTCAGTGGCGCAAGCGCCACCGATCAGAAGGTCAGCGGCGTCGGCAACTTCGAGCAACTGTTGAGCCTGGGCGCCCAGGATCAGGAACCGGATGCCAACGACGCGCATATCGTCAATATCGTCGACTGGCTGTTCCAGTACGCCTTCCAGCAGCGCGCCAGCGATATCCACATCGAACCGCGCCGTGAGCAGGGCTCCGTGCGCTTTCGCATCGATGGCGTATTGCACACCGTCTACCAGTTCCCGGCCCAGGTCACCATGGCGGTGGTCAGCCGCCTGAAGAACCTCGGCCGCATGAACATCGCCGAGAAGCGCAAACCGCAGGACGGTCGGGTCAAGACCAAGACCCCGGACGGCGGCGAGGTTGAGCTGCGCCTGTCGACCCTGCCCACCGCCTTCGGCGAGAAGATGGTGATGCGTATCTTCGACCCGGAAGTGCTGCTGAAAAGCCCGGACCAGCTTGGTTTCTCTCCCGAAGATCTGCGCCGCTGGGCCAGCATGACCAGCCAGCCCAACGGCATCATCCTGGTTACCGGCCCCACCGGCTCGGGCAAGACCACCACGCTGTACACCACGCTCAAGCAACTGGCCACACCGGAGGTGAACGTCTGCACCATCGAAGATCCCATCGAGATGATCGAGGGCGCCTTCAACCAGATGCAGGTGCAGCACAACATCGATCTGAACTTCGCCAGCGGCGTGCGCGCACTGATGCGCCAGGACCCGGACATCATCATGGTCGGCGAGATTCGCGACCTGGAAACCGCCGAGATGGCCATCCAGGCGGCGCTCACGGGTCACCTTGTGCTCTCCACCCTGCACACCAACGACGCCCCCAGCGCCATCACCCGTCTGCTTGAACTGGGCGTGCCGCATTACCTGCTCAAGGCGACCATCCTCGGCGTCATGGCCCAGCGCCTGGTGCGTACCCTGTGCCCGCACTGCAAGGCGCCGGTGCAACTGGACGAGGACACCTGGAACGGCCTGACCCGGCCCTGGAGCTCGCCGCTGCCGACTCAGGCGCACCACGCCGTCGGCTGCCTGGAATGCCGCGAAACCGGCTACCGCGGCCGGGCCGGGGTCTACGAGATCATGCTGCTCAACGACGCGATCAAGCCGCTGATCAATGCCGACACCGACCTTACCGCCCTGCGCCGCGCCGCCTTTAAGGACGGCATGCGCAGCCTGCGCCTGTCCGGCGCACAGAAGGTAGCGGCCGGGCTGACCACTATCGAGGAAGTGCTGCGCGTCACGCCGCAGAGCGACCAGCGCTGACAATCCGCAGCGCCGCGCCAGCGATCATCGCTCAGTTGCGAATTAGCCGTCGCCCTCCAGCCGGATTGGCAACCAGTTCTCATGGATCACCAGGCACGCGCCCACCTTGCGAAGGGGTCGGCGGCAGAGCACGGATGGCTATGCTTAGATGGAAGAATCTGGCAATGGAGTCCAAACGATGCACACCGAAAGGCGACCGGCGAACCCTCTAGCTACAGCTAGCCGCGTCTTCTCATGATCACCTACCTGCAACAACTGTCGTTCTGGGACTGGCTGGCTCTGGCTACCCTGCTGTTGATTCTCGAGGTGTTCGGCGCCGGTGGCTATCTGCTGTGGATAGGTCTGGTGGCTGTCGGCATCGGCGCGCTGTCCTATCTTTTCCCGGATCTGCCCTGGGCCTGGCAGTTTCTATTGTTCGGTGCGCTGGCAGTCGTTTCGGCACTACTCTGGTGGCGTCATCAACATCGCGCGCACAGGCTGCGGAACTGACCGGCGTGGCAACCGGCCATCGCCTGCGAGGAACCACAAGCGGCCAAAAAGACTCCTAGGAGAGAAACCACCCTACAGGAGCTTCATCATGCGTGTAACGAGCCGTGCCGCGCTGGCGTTCAGCGCCTGCCTGATCGCCCAGACCGCAGCTGCCGATGGCCTGCTGCGCGATATTCTGTCCTCGGGCGCTACCACCGCCTCGACCTACCTCACATTCAAGGATCGCAAGCTGGTCGCGGCGACTGAAGAAGACGCCAGCAGCTTCGTCGCCAGCAACGGCGAAATCCGCGGCCCGCACCTGGAAGCTGCAATGCAGCAGTTGCGCAGCGCTAACCCGCAATTGCAGGACGCCGACGATATGGCCCTGGCCAGTGCCATTCTCGCTGCGTCGGCAAATGCGAGCGAGAACGTAGCGAACGCAAAATGAAAAAGCCCGCATCTTTCGATGCGGGCTTCTCGCTAGAGCGCAAGCAGAGACAGTGCCCTGCCAATAACGCCTTAGAGCAGCGGCAGGGTGTAGCTGACGATCAGACGGTTCTGGTCGGCATCAGTAGCGGCGTTGCCACGCAGCATACCGTTACGCCAGCCCAGGCCCAGACCTTTCAGAGCACCGTCCTGGAAGACGTAATCCAGAGCGATATCGCGTTCCCATTCTTTGGCATCGCTGCCAGTGGTCTTGATATTGGTGCCCTTCAGATAGGCTACCGAAGCCTTCAGGCCCGGCACGCCGACGCTGGCGAAGTCATAGCTGTACTGACCGAAGGTGGTGCGCTCACCGGCGCGGGTGAAGCTGTTAACCAGACGGTCAGTCAGCAAATACACGCTGGCGCCCGCGGAACCTTCGATGCCGCCCTGGTTCAGCTGGACGAAGTTGCTGTCTTCGGAAACACGCTGATGGCCGAGCATTACGGCATGGCTACCCAGGCTGTAAGTGAAGGCAGCGCTCCAGGTGTTGTTGTCGATCTCGCCGTCACCGTTGCGGGTGTAACCACCGACGGAGTAACCCGCTTCCTTGCCGTTCTTACCGTCGGAAGTGGTATGGAAATAACGCAGGTCGGTCTTCAGGCTGCCTTCGCCCAGGGCCAGATTGTGGCCCAGACCAGCGAAATGCTGCTTGTAATAGTCTTCCAGATTCGCGTAGTAGTACTGCGCAGTCAGGTCGCTATTGACCTTCCAGTCACCGCCAGCGAAGTAGAACTTGTTGGAGGCTTCGCTACCGCCAGCGACCGACAAGCCGGTGCTGTTGCTCGAAGCACGGCTGGTGGCGCGCTCGATCTGACCTGCAGTCAGGGTCAGGTTGTCGATTTCGTTGGAGGTGATCATGCCACCTTCGAACATCTGCGGCAGCAGGCGGCCGTCGTTGGAAACCAGGATCGGCAGCTTCGGCATCAGAGTGCCGATACGGCCTTCGGTCTTGGAGATGCGAACCTTGGCAGTCGCGCCAGCCTTGCTGAAGTCATCCACAGCGCTGCCATCGCTTTCCAGCGGGAACAGCTGGCCCGGAGTACGGTCACGATCAGCTTTGCCGGCACGGCCACCACCGTCCAGACGCACACCCAGCATGCCGACCGCGTCGACGCCGAAGCCTACGGTGCCTTCGGTAAAACCGGAGGTGTAGTTAAGAATGAAGCCCTGACCCCATTCACGAGCGGCACCGTTGTTGTCAGCAGTGTTCTTGACGTCGTTGTCGAAGTAGAAGTTGCGCATGGTCAAGCTGGCCTTGCTGTCACCGATGAAATCGGCGAAGGCGACTTGGCTCAGGCCCAGGGTGCTGGCGGCTACGGCCAGTGCCAGGGAGGTCTTTCTCATTATGTTTCTCTCCAGTGTGTTTAAGGTGACGCATCGTCCGGCGCAGGCTTCGGCACGAAGAGGCAGGCCGGAACGAATGGGGCATACGCACCCGCGAGCCAGGACACGGCTAAAGCCGGGCTCGAATGGGCGCGTGAAAACTCAGGAAGAACGCAACAACGGCGAACGCAACGAAGCGACCGGAATGAGGGCAGAGTGGTGCATGAGGAGAACTCTCTCGTCGTTGTTATTTTACGCCGACATCCTGCCGGCATCTGGCGGGGCTATGCAGATAGCGCGCCAGCTCCTGCCAGCGTGAGTCTAAGGCTTCTAGAACAACAGGTTACAGTTTTTCTGCAGACGAATGACCAGTCAATGACAATTCAGTGTCGGCAATTTTCCGCCCATGAGAACCAGCTCTCAGGCGGAAAATCGCCAGCCTCATCCCAGCACGATCTGGTTCTTGCCTTGCCGCTTGGCCAGATACATCGCTGCATCGGCGCGTGCGTAAAGCGCATCGAGGCTGACATCGGTCGCCAGCAGACTGGTCAGGCCCTGGCTGACGGTAATGCTGAAGCTGGTGCCTTCATGCTGAAAGCTGAGGCGTTGCACCTCACGCTGCAGTCGTTCAGCCACCTGCAAGGCCACATCCTGCTCGCAGCCGGGGAACAGCGCTGCGAACTCCTCACCGCCGATACGCCCGAACAGATCGCCGCGTCGCAGGGCATTGCTGCCGCAATGAGCCAGGCGCCGCAACACCTCGTCACCGATCTGATGACCGTACTGGTCGTTGATCTTCTTGAAGTCATCGAGATCAAGCAGCAGGAAGGCCAATGGGCTACCAAACTTGCGCGCATGTTCGAACTCGCGGCGGGCACACTCGAAGAAGTGTCTGCGATTGCTGCTCTGGGTCAGCACGTCGGTGGTGGCCAGGCGATGCAGCTCCCCCTCCAGACGCTTTTTCTCGGTGATGTCTTCGGCGATGCCGACGATCACATTGCCTTGTACCGAGCCCAGCCTCGGGCTGACGAAACACTTGTCGCTGAGCCAGCGCAGTTGGCCATCGGCGCGAATGATGCGGTACTCGCGCGACTCCACAGCGCCGGTTTCCAGCACCTTGGCCAGGCTTTCGGCGGCGTAATCGAGATCATCCGGGTAAATGCTGTTGCGCCATTCGCCGTAGTCAGCCAACAGTAACGCGGCAGAGCGGCCAAAAATGCGCTCATAGGCAGGGCTTACATAAATCATCCGCTGCTCGTTCCAGTCGAAGGCCCAGAGCACCGCATTGACGCTGCCAAGCAGACTGCTGAACAGCTGCTCGCGTTCACCCAGACGTTCCACTTCGGCCCGGCTGTGCAGCAGAGCCAGGGTGAGTTCTTCCAACTCGGAAACAGCGTTGCCTTGATCGTCCATTACAGCGGCCATCCCGCCTTGCCTCGCATTGAATTGAATTGAGCATAGTGCGAGCTGTTGGACAAACACAAAGGCCCGCCAGTTCGGCGGGCCTTTGCTTGTAACGAATGACGATCAGGCAGTGGCGCCGGAAGGTCGCAGCGAGTAGGTCTTGAGCTGCTCGGCGAACTCTCGCAGCGACTGGATGCCACTGGCCTCGGCCTCATGCACCCACTGCTTCATGGCCTCGAGCATGTCATGGCCGTTGCTGCTGGTCTTGACCCAGATCTGCTGCAGCGCCAGGCGCTTCTCGTAGATCACCTTGAGCGCCTGGCTTTGCGCCAGCATGTCGGCGATGCGCGCATGGTGCTGCTCTTCCAGCAGGCTCGGTTCGCGCGACAGCAACCGCTTGGCACGACGGAACAGGTGACGAACGGACTCGTCGGCCTTGGCCACTTCCTGCTTGACCAGCGGCGCGATCACCAGCTTGCGGTACTGCGCCATGATCTGGAAACGGTTGTTGAGAATGGCCATGGCAGTGTCCATGTCCAGATGCCCCTTGCCTTCCACGCGATGGGCGATGGGCGCGACGCGCTGCACCTTGGCCAGGCCGAGGAAGCTGAACAGCTTGATCCAGGCCCAGCCCATGTCGAATTCCCATTTCTTCACTGACAACTTGGCGCTGTTGGGGTAGGTATGGTGATTGTTGTGCAGCTCTTCGCCACCGATGATGATGCCCCATGGCACCAGGTTGGTAGCAGCGTCGCGGCATTCGAAGTTGCGATAGCCGATCGCGTGGCCCAGGCCGTTGATCACGCCGGCGGCCCAGAACGGAATCCACATCATCTGGATCGCCCAGACGGTCATGCCGAGCACGCCGAACAGAGCCAGGTCGATGATCGCCATCAAGACCACGCCGCCAATCGGATAGCGGCTGTAGACATTGAGCTCGATCCAGTCATCCGGGCAGTTCTTGCCATAGATGCGCAGGGTTTCCTGATTCTTCGCCTCTTCCTGATAGAGTTCGGCACCTTTGCGCAGCACAGTGCTCAGGCC
The DNA here is from genome assembly GCF_002439135.1 of Pseudomonas sp. UBA6323. Classification (NCBI taxonomy): domain Bacteria; kingdom Pseudomonadati; phylum Pseudomonadota; class Gammaproteobacteria; order Pseudomonadales; family Pseudomonadaceae; genus Pseudomonas; species Pseudomonas sp. UBA6323. The sequence continues at coordinate 84,520 of NZ_DJSX01000079.1, forward strand.
CTTGATGACCGGACTGTGCGGATCATCGACGGTTTCGCACTTGGCGTGATGCTTACGGTGAATCGCGGTCCACTCGCGGGTGTTCTGGCCGGTGGTCAGCCACAGCCAAAAACGGAAGAAATGCTTGAGCGCCGGGTGCAGTTCCAATGCCCGATGCGCAGAGTAGCGGTGCAGATAGATGGTGACGCTGACGATGGTCACATGCGTCATCAGCAAGGTCGCAGCCACCAGCTGCCAGACCGACAGGTCGAGTAAACCGTTGTACCACATGGGCGCTGTTGCCTCTTGATAGGGAAACGCGGTTGTCCTACAAGGACGAACCAGATCACATTATCCCTGACCCATGCCAGAAAACCAGTTGGTCTTTTAGATAAGAATGTTTCAGAGCCACCGCCTCTATACTGCCCAACATTTCTAGGGAGCGTAGCCGCCCACCCATGCGTATCGACACCGCCGCCTTGCGTCTGACCCTGGGCTACCTGCTCCTGGCCGGTCTATGGATTCTTCTCAGCGATCAGCTACTCGCGGCTCTGGGGCTTTCCGTGGCGCAGCAGGATCGCCTGCAATCGCTCAAGGGCCTGTTCTTCGTCGTACTCACCAGTTCGCTGCTTTACCTCGTGCTGCAGCGTCATGCCCGGCAACATCGCAGCGCACGCCTGCAACTGACGGGCAACGAGGAACGCCTGCGCCTGGCGCTGGACGCCACACGCGACGGCCTGTGGGATTGGGACGTATCCAGCCGCCGCGTATTCTTTTCCGAAGGCTATGCCAGGCTGCTCGGGCTGACCCCGCAGACCCTCGGCGACACCCGCGAAGACTGGGCTGCACGCCTGCATCCGGATGATCGGGAGCGCGCACTGCATGCGCTCAATGCCGAATTGAGCGAGCAACCCTACGAGAATATCTACCGCCTGCGTCATGCCGATGGCAGCTACCGCTGGATTCACTCCCGCGGTCGTCTGCTGCGCGACGAAAATGGTCAGCCACAACGCTTCATCGGTATCGCCAGCGACATCACCCGGCAACGTGCCATCGACGATAGCCTGCGCCAGGCCGCAGCCGTGTTCGATGCCACCCAGGAAGGCGTACTGGTCACCGATGCCGAGCAATGCATCGTTCACGTCAATCCGGCCTTCAGCCGCATCACCGGCTACAGCAGCGAGGAAATTCTCGGCCAGCACCCCACGCTGCTCAAATCCGGCCGCCACGACGCCGCCTTCTACCAAAGCCTTTGGCACGCTCTGGAGAATCGCGGCGCCTGGAGTGGCGAAGTGTGGAACCGGCGCAAGAGCGGCGAAATCTACCCGCAGTGGCAATGCATACGCGCGATCTACGACGAGCAGGGGCGCGTCAGCCATTACGTGGCGGTGTTCTCCGATATCACCGCGCTCAAGCGCTCGCAACGTGAGCTGGATTACCTGGCCCACCACGACCCGCTGAGCAACCTGCCCAACCGCCTGCTGTTCACCGAGCGCGTCGCCCATGCGCTGGAACGCAGCAGGATCGAGGAATTGCGCGGCGCAGTGCTGCTGATCGATCTGGACCACTTCAAGCACATCAATGAGAGCCTTGGCCACAACGTCGGCGACCTGCTGCTCAAGAGCGTCGGTGAGCGCCTGCAGCAAGACCTGCCCAATGGCGTCACCCTGGCCCGGTTGGGCGGTGACGAGTTCGGCCTGCTCAGCGAGAATTGCAGCGAAGCTGCGCAGGCAGCCGAGCTGGCGCAGCGCCTGTTGCGCAGCCTGGAAACGCCTTTTCGCCTCGACGGTCACGAGCTGTACATCGGCGCCAGCATCGGCATCAGCCTGTTTCCCGAGGATGCCGACAGCGTCGAGCAGATCCTGCGCAATGCCGACTCGGCGCTGTTCAAGGCCAAGAGCAGCGGCCGCGAAGGCTATGCCTTCTACGTGCAGGAACTGACCGACTACGCCCGCCAGCGCGTGGAGCTGGCCAGCAGCCTGCGTCACGCCCTGGATAACCAAGAGCTGCGCGTCTACTACCAGCCGCTGCACGATCTACGCGATGGTCGCCAGGTGGGCATGGAGGCGCTGGTGCGCTGGCAGCATCCGCAACGCGGGCTGATTCCACCCGGCGAATTCATCCCGATTGCCGAAGACAACGGCATGATCGGCGTCATCGACGCCTGGGTGCTGGAACAGGCCTGCCGCCAGATGGTGCGCTGGAATACCGAAGAGCACGCGTTGAGCTTCGTCGCGGTGAACGTCTCCAGCCGTCTGTTCAGCCGCGGCGAACTCGACCAGAAGGTCGCCAGCGTGCTCGCCGAAACCGGCCTGCCTCCCGAGCAACTGGAGCTGGAGGTAACCGAAAGCGCGATCATGGAAGACCCCGACGCCGCCCTGAAACTGCTGACCAGCCTGCGCGCGCTGGGCGTGCGCCTGGCGATCGACGACTTCGGCACCGGCTATAGTTCGCTGGCGCGCCTCAAGCGCCTGCCGGTGGACAAGCTCAAGCTCGATCAGAGCTTCGTCCGCGGCCTGCCCAACGACCCCGAGGACGCCGCCATCGCCCGTGCGGTGATCGCGCTGGGCAAGAGCCTGGGCCTCAAGGTCCTTGCAGAGGGCATCGAGCAACCGGACCAGGCCGACTTCCTACGTGAGCTAGGCTGCAACTATGGCCAAGGTTATCACTTCGGCCCCCCACAACCGGTAGCGGCCGAGACCATCGACAACACGTCACGCAACGACGCGAAAAGTAGCCAGTCCAGCACCAGGAGCTGAACATGCGCGTGCTGATTCTCGAAGACGATCCCTGGATCGCCGATCTGCTCAAACAGATCGTACTGAGCCTGCGCCCTGGCGCTCGGGTCGACTGCCAGACGCGCGTGGCCGAGGCCATCGCCGCCTGGCACCGCGAACCGGCGCAGTTGGTGATCGCCGACTGGAACCTGCCGGACGGCAGCGGCACGTTGCTGCTGCAGGCCGTGCGCCGCCAGGATCGCGAGGTCGCCCTGGTGATGATCACGGCCCGCGCAGACCGCAACAGCGTGCTCGAGGTACGCCCCCTGGGCATCAATGCCTTCATCAGCAAGCCGTTCCAGGTACCCAAGGTTCTGGAATGCCTGCAGCGGCTGCTGCCCGAGGCAGCCTCGCCGGCCGCTGCGCCCGCTGGCGAAGAGGACTTCCTTCAGCACCTCGCGGCGTTGCCTGACGACGAGCTCGACCTGCCCCTGCGCGATGATCTTCGCCAGCAGCTGCTCGCCATCACCGAAGCATCCGCCAGCCTGCAGCAGCTTGGTGATCTCTGGCAGCAGGACCCGGCCGTGCAGGCGCGACTGGTCGCTGCGGCCAACAATCCGCTCTACAACAGCGCAGGCCAGCCATGCAGCAGCCTCGCCGACGCCGTACGCCGCCTGGGTGCGGCCACTGCGCTGAACCTTGTCCAGGGCCTGGCGCTGCGCCCGGTAGCCAGCCTGCAGGACACTGACCTGAAGACCCAGGGCGAAAGCCTGCTGCAAGCGCAGTTGAACCTGCGCCAGAGGGTCGCGGAGCTGGCCAGGGCCTGCCAACTGGACCCGGCGCCGCTGCAATGCGCGGCCATGCTGCAGCGCATGGGTGAGCTGGCCGTGCTGCAGCAGGCGCAGATCTGGCGCAAGCGCGGCCTGGAGCTGCACGAAGCGCAGCTGCAACAAGCCCTGCGCCAGCACAGCAGCGAGCTGGCCAACCGACTCAAGGCTTACTGGCGCCTGCCCAACGGCCTGCGAGAGCTGATCGGCGCCTGTTATGCCCTGGCGCCGGGCAACGCACGCCGCGAGCCCATCGTCATGCGCCTGGCCAGTGCCGAAATGCACAACGCCGAAAGCCAGGAAGTACAACGCCTGCGCCGCCTGGCCGGGCTGACCTGAGGCACGACTGATGAACAGGCCGAAGCCGGGTAAGCGCTGGTTCGATCGCTGGCGCGCCAGCCAAAGGGATGCCGGCCACCGGGATGCCGGCCACCGAATAGTCATAGGGAGTTTGTGCCTGGCGCTGCTTTTCGCCTTTCTCGGCAGCCGGGCGCTGAGCGAGCGCGAAGCCCTCTGGCAGTTGCAGATCGGCAAACAGGCAGACATCCAGCGCATGGCCCTGAACAGCACTCAGCACGGGCTGCAGGAGCGCACACAACTGCTGGCCGAAACCATCGCCGCTGATGCCTGGGTAACGGAGCTGGTGCGCCAGGCCCATGCGCTGCCGGCAGGCGACCTGGAAAGCCTGGCCAGCATTCGCAACCAGCTCTACACCCGCCTGGCGCCGCGCTGGCGCAACCTGCAAGCGCATCAACCGTTTCGCCTGTACGTGCATCTTGCGCCGGATGTCAGGGTATTGCTGCGTGTGCACGATCCCGCGCGCTTCGGCGATCTGCAGATCGGCTGGCGCCCCATGGTGCTGGAGGCGCTGCGCAGCGCCAGAAGCCAGGCCGGCCTGGGCCTGACTCGGGGCAGCATCGGCATGCGCGCGATCGCTCCGCTGCTGGCTGACGGGGCGGACGGACCCATACAGGTCGGCGCCATCGAAGTGGCCATGGGCGTGCTCGAAGACCTCGCGCAACTGGATCGGGAATTCGACAGCGGCGTCGCCCTGCTGCTGCGCGAGGATCTGCTGCGGAGTTCCGACGGTGACGAGGCGCCCCGCAGTCCGTCCGATGGCTCCCAGCGCTGGCAGATGATGGGCCATTCGCGGCCACAGATACTGACCTGGCAGCAACAACGGAGTCTGCCTGCGCCGGCAGAGGGCGATAGCGTGCGCCTGCTGGACGACGGCGAGCGCCATTACCTGGTCAACCAGGTCGCGCTGAGCAGCTACCAGCAAATTCACAGGCCCAGCCAGGGGCCACTGGCGGTCGCGCTGATCTGGCATGACATCAGCGATCAATACACCGTGCACCGACGCGACAAACGCTGGCTGGTGATCAAGTGGCTGCTCGCCTGGTGCGGCGCCGAAGCTCTGTTGCTGGGCCTGCTGCGCAGCACCCGGCGCAGCACCCAGCGCCTGATGCAGCGCCAGCAGGCGGCGCTGCGCGCGCTCAACGAAATCGCCGCGCTGCCCAGCCTGAGTCGCACCGAACAATTGCGTCAGGCGCTGCGCCTGGGCGCCGATCACTTTCGCATGCCGCTGGGCATCATCAGTCGCATCGAAGACGAGCACTACCAGGTGCTGGTGCAAGTTTCACCCGAGGGCGAATTGCGCGATGGCCAGCAATTCGAGCTGGGCGACACTTACTGCAGCCTGGCACTGCTGCAGGACGAGGCGCTGGCCATCACCCACATGGCTGATTCGCCGCATCGGCACCATCCTTGCTACGGCCAATTCGCCCTGGAAAGCTACATCGGTATCGTGGTGCGTGTCGGCGGAAAGCCCTTCGGTACGCTGGCATTCGCCAATCCCGAACGCCGCGAGCGGCCGTTCGATGCCGCCGACCGCGACTTCCTCGGCCTGTTCGCCCGTTGGGTCGGCGCCATGCTGGAACGTCAGCAGCAGGAGCACGCCGTACGTTCGGCCCGCGCTTATCTGCAGACGTTGCTGGACTCGGCCACCGGGGTATCGATCATCGCCTCCGACAGCGCCGGCACCATCACCCTGTTCAACTCCGGCGCCGAACGCCTGCTGGGCTACAGCGCCGAAGAGATGGTCGGACTTCAGACCCCGGCCGTGTTTCACCTCGCGGAAGAAGTCCAGGCCAGAGCCAGCGAGTTGAGCGAGGTTGTCGGCCAGCCAGTGAGGGGCCTCGAAGTCTTCGTGCACAACGCACGTGGCGGCGAGCCGGAAACCCGCCAGTGGACTTATCGCCACAAGGACGGCAGCCTGCGCCAGGTCAACCTCACCGTCAGCGCCATGTTCGACGAGGGCGGCCAGATCACCGGCTTCCTCGGCATCGCCAGCGATATCAGCGAGCTGCTGCAGGCCACCCGCGCCCTGCAGAAGAGCGAGAGTCGCTTCCGTGGTCTGGTGGCCAACCTGCCCGGCGTGGCGTATCGCTGCGCCCATGATGCCGACTGGACCATGCGCTACATCAGCGACGAGATCGCCAAGCTCTGCGGCTACCCGGCCGGCGACATCATCGACAATCGCGTGCGCAGCTATTCCAGCATCGTGCATCCCGATGATCTGCCCATCACCTTCCGTATCGGTGAAGCGCTCGAACAGCAGAAACCCTTCGAACTGACCTACCGCCTGCGTCATGCCGATGGCCATGACGTCTGGGTGCGAGGTAAGGGCCGCGGCGAGTACGACAGTAATGGCCAGCTGTTGTGGGTCGATGGCTTCATCTGGGACGTCAGCGAACGTCATGCCATGGAAGACGAGCTGCGCCTGAGTCAACAGCGCTTTCTAAGTGCCTTCGACACCGCCCCGCAGGGCATGGCGCTGGTTGGCCCGGACGGTCGCTGGCTGGAAGTCAACGCCGAACTGTGCCGCATGCTCGGCTACAGCCGCGAGGAGCTGCTGGCCTGTACCTACCAGCAGGTCACCCATCCGGACGACCTGAATGCCGACCAGGAGAACGTGGCGAACCTGCTGGCCGGGCGGATCAATGCCTACCAGATGGAAAAACGCTATCTGGACAAGCAGGGCCGTGTTCTATGGGTATTGCTCAGCGTATCGCTGGTACGTGACAGTGCCGGGCAGCCGGTGCACTTCGTTTCGCAGATCCAGGACTTCAGCGACCGCGTCGCCGCCGAACGCGCTGTGCGCGAGCGCGAGCACTATCTGAGTACCCTGCTCGACAACGTGGTCGACGCTATCGTCACCATCGACGAACACGGCCGTATCGAGACCTTCAACCACGCGGCCGAAGAAATATTCGGCTACCAACAGGATGAAGTGGCCGGGCGCAACGTCAGCCTACTGATGCCCGAGCCTGACAGCAGCGCACATGACAGCTACCTCCAGCGCTACCTGCGCACCGGCGAGGCCTGGGTGGTGGGCCAGGTTCGCGAGCTGGAAGGCATGCGTCAGAATGGCGAGCGCTTCGCCATGGAACTGGCCGTTTCGCAGATCAGCCACCAGGGGCAGCGTCGCTTCATTGCGGTGATTCGCGACATCACCGAGCGCAAACGCATCGAGCAGATGAAAAACGAGTTCGTCTCCACCGTCAGCCACGAACTGCGCACCCCGTTGACTGCCATCGCCGGCTCGCTCGGACTGATCAACGGCGGCGCTCTCGGTGAGGTACCGCAGACCATGCGCCAGATGCTGACGATTGCCCACAGCAACAGCCAGCGCCTCAGCGCGCTGATCAACGATTTGCTGGATATGGACAAACTGGTCGCCGGCAAGATGCAGTTCGACCTGCAGGCGAAGCTGATGCAGCCGCTGCTGGAGCAGGCACTGCTGCACAACCAGCCTTATGCCGAACAGCATCAGGTCACGCTGCGCCTGCAGGTCGACGACGACGCTTTGGTCCACGTCGACGCTCAGCGCCTGGCCCAGGTAATGGCCAATCTGCTGTCCAATGCCGCCAAGTTCTCGCCTTCCGGCGGCAGTGTTCTGGTGCGCCTGCAGACGATTGGCGAGAGACTGCGCGTCAGCGTGTCGGACAACGGCCCCGGTATCCCTGAGACCTTCAAGTCCCGCATTTTCAGCAAGTTCTCCCAGGCCGACTCCGGTGACACGCGGCAACAGGGCGGTACCGGCCTGGGGCTGGCCATCTGCAAGGAAATCATCGAGCGCATGGGCGGACAGATCGGCTTCGACTCGCCGCCCCGCCATGGTGCTACCTTCTGGTTCGAACTACCGATACAGGGAGTGCGTCATGAACCCAGCCCCGATCCCCGGTAACGAGCAGCAGCGCCTGGCTGCGTTGCACTCTCTTGAGCTGCTCGACAGCCCGCCCGAAGCGATGTTCGATCACATCACGGCGCTGGCTGCGCAAATCTGCGATACGCCCATCGCCCTGATTTCGCTGGTCGATGCCCAGCGCCAGTGGTTCAAGAGTCGGGTCGGCCTGGATGCGGAACAGACCGCGCGCGAACTCGCCTTCTGCGCCCATGCAGTACATGCCGACGCGCTGCTGGAGGTGGACAACGCCCTGGAGGATGCGCGCTTTCGCGACAACCCGCTGGTCACCTCGGCGCCGGATATCCGCTTCTACGCCGGCGTGCCGCTACACGACGGCAAAGGCCTGGCCCTCGGCACCCTGTGCGTGATCGACCGCCAGCCGCGTCACCTCGACAATCACCAGCGCAGCCAACTGCAGCACCTGGCGCAGCTGACCGGGGAGCTGTTCGAGCTGCGCCTGCAGGCGCGCCGCCAGGCCGAACAGAGCGCCATGCACCAGGCCATGCTCGACAACGCCGGCAGCGCGGTGCTGGTACTCGACCCGCAGGGCCGGGTGCTGCGCAGCAATCCCGAAGCGCAGCAACTGCTGGACTACTCGGCCGATGAGCTGGGCAAGCAATTCCTGCCGCGGCTGTTGACCGATCCAGGCCAGTTCGAGCGTCTGTGTGCCGCCTGTATCCGCGAGCCGCAGAGCACCGAAGGGCAACTGCGCGCGCGCAGCGGGCAGAGCCTGCCGGTACGCCTGAATCTTTCACCGATTCGTGCCGAAGGTCAGCCGCTGCAGGGCTACCTGCTGGTGGCCAACGACCTCAGTCAACGTGATGAGGCCCGTCAGCGCTTGCAGCGTATAGCCGCACAACTGCCCGGCATGGTCTATCAATATCTGCTGCGCGCCGATGGCAGCAGCTGCTTTCCCTACGCCAGCGCAGGTATCGGCGATATCTATGGCTGCACTCCCGAGGAAGTCGGCCAGGACGCCGCCCCGGTACTCGCGCGCTTGCATACCGAAGATGCATCGCCAGTGCGCGAAGCGATCGCCGCTTCGGCCCGGAGCCTGACTACCTGGCACCAGGAGTACCGCGTGCTGCATCCCGAACGCGGCCTGATATGGGTAGAAGGCCGCGCTGCCCCCCAGCGGTTGCCCGGCGGCGACACCCTTTGGCACGGTTTCATCAGCGATATCAGCGAACGTAAACGCGGCGAACAGTTGCAGAACGAGTTCGTCTCAACCGTCAGCCACGAGCTACGCACGCCGTTGACCGCCATCGCCGGCTCGCTCGGCCTGATCAACGGCGGCGCACTCGGCGAAGTGCCACAGGCCATGCGCCAGATGCTGGAGATTGCGCAAAGCAACAGCCAGCGCCTGCGCCACCTGATAGATGACCTGCTGGACATGGACAAGCTGGTTGCCGGCAAGATGCACTTCGACCTGCAGCCGCTGGCGCTAAGCCCGCTGCTGCAACAGGCACTGCACAACAACCAGCCCTATGCCGAGCACCACCAGGTGCAGCTGCAGCTGTTGGCAGGCGCTGATTGCCAGGTCATGGCCGATGCCCAGCGCCTGGAACAGGTGCTGGCCAACCTGCTGGCCAACGCCGCCAAGTTTTCCGCCGCTGGGCAACAGGTGGAGCTGGCCGCCATACCCGAAGACGGCTGGGTACGCATTAGCGTGCGTGACCAAGGCCAGGGCATCGCAGACGACTTCAAACCCCGCATCTTCAGCAAATTCGCCCAGGCCGACGCCGGCGACACGCGCCGCCAGGGCGGCACCGGCCTCGGTCTGGCAATCAGCAAGGAAATCATCGAACACATGGGCGGACACATCGGCTTCGACTCAACCCTGGGTCAGGGCAGCACCTTCTGGCTGAGACTGCCCCTGGCTGGAGCGCAATCATGAGAACCACCCGCGCCCTGCTCGCGTCTCTGTTCAGTCGCGTCAACCTGCTGGCCTGGGCCGTACTGGCGCTGGCCCTGGGGGCGACGTTGCTGGCCTGGTACAACCTGCGCCAGAGCCAGACCGAGTCTGCCACCCGCCAGTTCGAACTGCTCACCGAAGAGCTGAGCCGGGCCATCGTCAAACGCATGGAAGAGCAGGAGAGCATCCTGCTCGGTGCCGCCGGCCTGCTCGACGCCAGCGAAGACGTCAGCCGTGCGGATTGGCGCGCCTATACCGAACGCCTGCGACTGGACGAACGCTACCCGGGCATCCAGGGGCTGGGTTTTGTCCAGATGCTGGAGGCGCAGCAACTGTCGGCATTCGAGAGCGAGATACGCGCCGAGGGCTTTGCCGATTTTCACATGCAGCCACCCGGCCAGCGCGAACGTTACGGCGTGATCCGCTTCATTGAGCCTTTTACCGGACGCAACCTGGCCGCCTTCGGTTTCGACATGTATTCCGAGCCGGTACGCCGCGCGGCCATGTTAGCCGCCGCGCGCAGCGGTCAGAGCCGCCTGTCCGGCCGTGTCACCCTGCGTCAGGAAACCCACGGCAAGGTCCAGCCAGGGCTGCTGCTGTACGTCCCGCTTTACTGGCCACAACGCCCGCTGGACAGCCCGGAGCAGCGCCTGGCCGCGCTGCGTGGCTTCGCCTACAGCCCGTTCCGCGTTCACGATCTGATGCATGGCATCTTCGGCGAGCGCAAGCGCGAGCTGGACTTCGAACTGTACGTCGGCGCCATCAGCAAGGATGCCGAACTGCTTTACAGCAGTCGCGGTAAAGCATCGACCAGCCAGCCGGCCGACAGGCAGCATCAGCTCGAATTGTTCGGCCAGACCTGGCACCTGAACTTCCACTACGCACCGGGCTACCTCGCCCGCGAACACCGTGGCGAGGTGGCACTGCTGGTGCTCGGTGCCTGCATCAGTCTGCTGCTGTTCTTTCTGGTCAGCAGCCTCAGCCTGCGTCGCGCTCAGGTACAGGAGCTGGCCGCACGCATCACCGAGCAGTTGCACCGCAGCGAAGAACGTCTGGCACTGGCGCTCAAGGGCAGCAACGATGGCTGGTGGGATATCGACGTCAAGGCCGGCAGCCTCTTCGCCTCGGCGCACGGCTGGCAAATGCTCGGCTATCCAGAACAAGGGCCACCAGGCTTCACCGACGACCCCCTGGCCTGGGAAAATCTGGTGCACCCGGACGACCTGCCAGTGGCACGCGCCCGTCTGAATCAGGCGTTTCATGAGGGCGCCAGCAACTTCACCATCGATTGTCGCCTGCTGCGTGTCGATGGCAGCGAGCTGCCGGCGCTACTGCGCGGCTACATCCAGCGCGACGCCAGTGGCTACCCGCTGCGCATCACCGGCACCACCATGGATCAAAGCGAGGCCAAACGCATCGAGCGCCTCAAGAGCGAGTTCGTCTCCACCGTCAGCCACGAGCTGCGCACCCCGCTCACCGCCATCGCCGGCTCGCTCGGCCTGATCAACGGCGGAGCCCTCGGCGCGGTACCGGAGGGTATGCGCACCATGCTGAGCATCGCCCAGGACAACAGCCAGCGCCTCAGCCACCTGATCAACGATCTGCTGGACATGGACAAGCTCGAAGCCGGCAAGATGCAGTTCGACCTGCAACCATGCTCCCTTGCTGACCAGCTCGAGGAGGCGCTGGCCAGCAACCAGGCCTATGCCGACCGACACCAGGTCCAGTTACGTCTGCTCGATTGCCTGCCGACGCGCGTGCGGGTCGACGCCATGCGCCTGCAACAGGTGCTGGCCAACTTCATTTCCAACGCCGTGAAGTACTCGCCGCCCGGCGCCGAGGTACAGCTGCGCGCCGAACATCGAGGCCCCCGCGTGCGCGTCGAAGTGATCGACCAGGGACCGGGCATCGCCGCCGAATTTCGCCAGCGCATTTTCAGCAAGTTCTCCCAGGCCGATGCCAGCGACAGCCGCAGCAAAGGCGGTACCGGGCTCGGCCTGGCCATCAGCAAGGAGCTGATCGAGCGTATGGGCGGCCAGATCGGCTTCGACTCGGTCGTGGGCCAGGGCGCCTGTTTCTGGTTCGAGTTGCCGATGCTGAGCGAAGCCATCCGGCCTGCCGCTGGCGACGGCCGACGCAGCCTGCTGGTGGTCGAGGACGAACCGGACATCGCCAATCTGCTGCGCCAATTGCTGGAAAACGCCGGCTACCGCGTGCGTCTGGCCCATAGCCTGGACGAAGCACGCGCCTGCCTGCGCGAGGAAATACCCGCTGCCATGAGTCTCGACCTGCGCCTGCCGGACGGCGACGGCCTGCAACTGGTGCAGGAGCTGCGCGCCGATGAGCGCTACCGCGAGCTGCCGATCCTGGTAGTCTCCGCGGCCTGCGAGCAAGGCCGCCTGGCGCTCGAGGGCGCGCCCGCGCTGGACTGGCTGAGCAAGCCGATCGACCCACAGCGCCTGCTCGGCAGCCTCGCCCAGGCCCTGCAGGATCTGCCGCACAGACCGCGCGTACTGCATGTCGAGGACGATCACGACCTGCGCCTGGTGGTCGCCGAACAGGGCCGCGAACTGGCCGAGTTCGTCCCCGCCGACAGCCTCGCCGAAGCGCGTCGCCTGCTCGCCGAACAGCCTTTCGATCTGGTCCTGCTCGACCTCGGCCTGCCCGACGGCAACGGCCTGGAGCTGGTCGACGAACTCCAGCGCCAGCGCCCGGGTCTACCGGTAGCCGTGCTCTCGGCCAGCGAGATGGACGGCCGCGAGCTGGCCGGGGTGAGTGCGACGCTGGCCAAATCGCGCAATGATGGACAACACTTCCTGCACCTGCTCGACCGTCTATTACCCGCCAAGGAGACCGGCCATGAGTGAGCTCAAGCGCATCCTTCACGTCGAGGACGACCCCTCGATCCAGGCCGTGGCCAAAGTGGCCCTGGAAGCCGTTGGCGGCTTTCAGGTACTGAGCTGCTCCAGCGGCCAGGAGGCGCTCGATCAGGTACAGGGCTTCGCCCCCGACTTCATCCTGCTCGATGTGATGATGCCCGGCATGGACGGCCCGCAGACCCTGGAAAAGCTGCGTGAGCTGGTGGACATCGGCAGCGTGCCGGTGGCCTTCATGACCGCCAAGGTGCAGCCCGGCGAAGTGACCCATTACCGCAGCCTGGGTGCACTCGACGTGATCGTGAAGCCCTTCGACCCCATGCAACTCGCCGCACAGATACGACAGATTTGGAGCCAGCGCCATGGATAAGCAGGGCAATGCCATCCCGCAGACCCTGCAGCAGCATCTGCAACAGCTCGGCCAGCAGTTCGCCGAACGCCTGCGCCAGGAGCTTCCGCAACTGATGCAGCAGGGCGAGCAACTGCTCGAGGCCAGCGACGAGCAGCGCGGGCAACTGCTGCGAGCGCTACGCGACCAGCTTCATCGCCTCGCCGGCAGCGCCGGCACCTTCGGTTTCGACCTGCTCGGCCAGCAAGCGCGAGAACTGGAACAACAGGCTGAACGCTGGCTGGAACAGCAGCAGCGCCAACAACAGGACCTGGACACCTTCGTGGCCGCGCTGCTGCAGCTCGGCGAGCAATCGGATGCCGACAGCAGCCAGGACGAACAGCAGAAAACGGCCAAGCCGTTGGCACGCACCGAGAACGATACGCGGCTCATCTACATTCTCGAAGATGAAATGGCCGTCGGCGAAAACATGCGCCTGACGCTGAGCAACTTTGGTTATCGTGCCGAACATTTCCGGACTACAACCGATCTCGATAACGCTCTGCTGCAGCAACTGCCGGATGCATTGATCGTCGACGTCAACCTAGCCAACGAGGACAGCAGCGGCCTGGATTACGCCGCACGCCTGCAGCAACGACTGGAAGTGCCCCTGCCGCTGCTGGTGCTGACCCACCAGCATGACTTCGCCACCCAGCTGCAGGCGGTGCGTGCCGGCGCGCAGGGTTTCTTCGCCAAGCCGGTGGACATCCCGCAGCTGGAAAGCCGCCTGGAGCGCTGCTTCGCCCAGCAGAGCGGCGAACCCTACCGGGTGCTGATCGTCGATGACGACCGCGACCTGGCCAGCCGTTACAGCCTGGTGCTGCGCGACGCGGGCATGCTGGTGGAAATCCTTCAGGACCCAGCGCAAATCTTCGAGCATCTGCGCGATTTCAATCCGGAGGTGGTGCTGCTCGACGTCAACATGCCGGACTGCACCGGCCCCGAGCTGGCGCAGATCATCCGCTGCAACGACGACTGGCTGCGCATACCGATCATCTACCTGTCGGCAGAGACCGACATCGCCAAGCAGATGAATGCGCTGATCAAGGCCGGCGACGATTTCGTCACCAAGCCGATTTCCGACAACGCCCTGGTCGCCGCCGTGTTCTCCCGCGCGCAGCGCGCCCGCCTGCTGTCAGATGCGCTGTCGCGCGACAGCCTGACCGGCCTGCTCAAGCATGGCGACATCAAGGAACAGGTGGCCACCGAGCTGGAGCGCGCGCTACGCACCGGCAACCGCGCCAGCGTGGTGATGCTGGACATCGATCACTTCAAACGGGTCAACGACGAGCATGGCCACGCGGCCGGCGACAGTGTCATCCGCGCGCTGGCCAACCTGCTGCGCCAGCGCCTGCGCCGGATCGACAGCCTGGGGCGCTATGGCGGCGAGGAGTTTCTCGCGGTGCTGCCGGACTGCACACCGCAGCAGGCCAAACAGATCGTCGACGAGATCCGCGAACGCTTCGCCGAGCTACGCTTCATCGCCGACGGCGGCGAATTTTCCTGCACCCTCAGCGCCGGTATAGCCGGCACCGACGCACACAGCCAGGCCGAACAATTGCGCGAGCGCGCCGACAAGGCGCTCTATGCAGCCAAGCATGGTGGCCGCAACCAGGTGCAGGTGGCAGCTTCGGAAGAGCATCGCGGCTGAAGCTCCACGCTCCGTAGGAGCGGCTTCAGCCGCGATAGGTCATAAGGCTACAGGCCGTAGGGTGGATGTCGCTCTCCACATCCACCACAACGCTGGCCCCCCCAATCACGCCTCGGCGCGCTGCATCAGGCGGCGCTGGCGCCACTCCATGAAGGTCTTGAGGAACAGCGTGAGCAGCGCCATGCACGCCAGCAGCCCGGCCGCGGTGAAGGCAGCCGCCGGCTTGTAGTCGTTGTTGAGCTGATCGACCAGCAGCGGCAACGTCAGGGTCTGGTTGATGATGGTGCCGGACACCACAGATACCGCGCCGAACTCACCCACCGCGCGGGCGTTGGTGACGACGACACCATACAGCAGCGCCCATTTGATCTTCGGCAGGCTGATGCGGCGGAAGATCTGCCAGCCGCTGGCGCCCAGGCACATCGCAGCGGTTTCCTCGTCCTGACCCTGGGTCTGCATGACCGGAATCAGGATGCGCGCCACGTAGGGGGCAGTGACGAACACGGTGACCATGACGATGCCCGGCCAGGCGAACATCAGCTGCAGGCCCTGATCGTAGAACCAGCGGCCAATGAAGCTTTCCAGGCCGTAGACCACCAGATAGCAGAGACCGGCGACCACCGGCGACACCGCGTAGGGAATGTCGATCAGGGTGGTCAGCAACTTGCGCCCGCGAAAATCGTAGTGGGTCACGCACCAGGCCAGGCAGATGCCGAAGCACAAGTTCAGCGGCACGGTGATCGCTGCCACCAGCAGGGTCAGGCCGATGGCGTGGAGCATGTAGTCCTCGCCGAGGTTGCTCCACAGCAGGTCGAGCCCGCCGGCCAGCGCCTTGGTGAAGATCAGCGCCAGCGGCACCAACAGGATCAGCGCCACCACCATCAGACCGAGGATTACCAGCGCCCACTGGCGCCAATCTTGGGGCTTTTTCATCGACCTTGCCGTTGCCATGCGAACAGACGCCCCTGCACGACCTGCAGGAGGAACAGAAGAGTCAGCGATGCGAGCAGGATCACCGAAGCGATGGCTGCCGCCGCCGGGTAATTGAATTCCTGCAGACGGACGAAAATCATCAGAGAGCTGACTTCCGTCTGGTAGGGGATGTTGCCGGCGATCATGATCACCGCGCCGAACTCGCCGAGGCTGCGGATGAACGCCTGCGAGCCACCGGTAACCAGTGCCGGCGCCAGAGTCGGCAGGATCACCTTGCGGAAGGTTTGCACACGGCTGGCGCCGAGGGTGCGCGCGGCCTCTTCGTATTCCGAGCCGAGATCCTGCAGCACCGGCTGCACCGTGCGCACCACGAAGGGAATGCTGGTGAACACCATCGCCACCACGATACCGGCGTAGGCGTAGGCCACCTTGAAGCCCAGCCACTGGCCGATCCAGCCGTTGGGTACCAGCAGCGCGGCGAGGGTCAGGCCGGCCACCGAAGTCGGCAGGGCGAAAGGCAGATCGACCAGCGCATCGACGATGCGCCGGCCGGGGAAATCATAGCGGGTGATGATCCAGGACAGCAGCAGGCCCAGCACCAGCACCGCCAGGGTCGAATAGAGCGCGGCCGAGATGGTCACCTTGTAGGTCTGCACCACGCGCGGATCGCTGATGGCGAACCAATACTGCGCCCAGGTCATGTCGCTGACGTAAAACAGCAGCGCCGACAGCGGCAGCAGGATCACCAGGGAGAGATACAGCACGCTGACGCCGAAGCTCAGGCCGAAGCCAGGCAGCAGCGGAGTCTGCAGGAAGAACAGCGTCGGTTTACTCACGAAAAAGCTCAGCTCTACAAATGCAGTTGGCCGCCAAAAAGGCGGCCAACTGACCATTACGATGCTCGCACTCCCGGCTGGCGGGTTGCACCCGCCCTACGCCAGACCGTCGCTATCAGCGACCCTCGGCGAGAAGCTGGTCGAGGATACCACCGTTGTCGAAGTGCTTGGCGGTGATCTCGTCCCAGCTGCCCAACACCTCGGTCGGGTTGATCAGGCGCACCGGAGCGAACTGCGCCTTGGTCGCCTCGACCACTTCCGGGTTGTGCACGCGGTAGTTGTAGCGAGTCAGCAGTTGCTGAATATCCTTGCTGTATTGGAAGTCGAGGAAGGCCTTGGCCTGCTCGCGGGTACCGCGCTCGTCGGCCACCTTGTCGACGATGGCCACCGGGAATTCAGCCAGTACGCTGACTTCCGGTACCACGATTTCCAGGTTGGCGGACTTGAACTCGTCACCCTTGGCGATGTTGATCACTTCCGATTCGAAAGTCAGCAGCACGTCGCCCTGGCCGTTCTGGGCGAAGGCCACGGTGGCGCCACGGCCGCCGGTGGGGAAGTTCTCGACGTTCTTCAGCACCTTGCCGACGAAGGCCTTGACCTTCTCCTGGTCGCCATTGAATTTCTCGTTGGCGAACAGCCAAGCGCCCAGGTAGCTGTAGCGCGCATTGCCGGAGGTTTTCGGGTTGGGGAATACCAGCTTCACGTCATCGCGAATCAGGTCGTCCCAGCTCTTGATGTTCTTCGGGTTGCCTTCGCGTACCAGGAAAGCGGTGGTGCTGTAGTACGGCGAGCTGTTGTTGGGGAACTGCTCGGCCCAGTCCTCGCGCAGCAGCTTGCGCTTGGCCAGGATGTCCACGTCGGTTACCTGGTTGAAAGTGACCACGTCGACCTTCTTGCCCTGGATGATGTCCTGCGCCTGACGCGAGGTACCGGCGAACGACTGGATGATCTTCACTTCCTTGCCGCTCTGCTGCTTCCAATGCTCGACGAACAGCGGGTTGATCTCGCCGAACAGTTCGCGAGCGATGTCGTAGGAGGCGTTGTGGAATGGCGTATCGGCCGCAGCATGGCTCAGCGAGCCAGTCAGCAGGGTGGCGCTGGCCACGGTGGCCAGAACGATCTTCTTCAGCATCTAAGGCGTCCTTATCGAAAGAGAAGCCTGCAGGCAGGCTATTTGATGGCGCGATTCTGCAGAAAAAACATATAGCTGAAAAATATCTTTTTCTTTGCGCCTTATAACCAGCCTCTCTTTGCCTTCGAAAACGCCATGCAGCCATCGTATCCGAAGGCTGCTCAGGCAACCACTTTTAGGACCTGTTCACGATCTTTATGTGCCTGAAAACTACAAGGCAAAAGCGTTCGGTGAGCATGCAGGAGGGGCTTCAGCCCCGAGCTTTATTGGGGCGCAAAGAGCTCGCGGCTAAAGCCGCTCCTACAAGATCGCAAGCGGCTTATTCCGCCAATTGGCTGCCAAAAACGACGAAATGGGCTGAAGAACTATGCAAAGGTTCTTACAGCTTGGCGATGGATACCTCGGTGGATTTGACGAAGGCGATCACCTCACTGCCCACCTGCAGCTCCAGCTCACGCACGGAACGGGTGGTGATCACCGAGGTGACGATGCCTGCAGCGGTCTGCACGTCGATTTCCGACAGCACGTCGCCGACGACGATTTCCTTGATGCTGCCCTTGAACTGGTTACGCACGTTGATGGCTTTGATGGTCATGGGTTTTTCTCCTGGGGTCGAAAATCAGCGGCAAGCTTCAAGCTGCAAGCTACAAGTAAAAAGCGCGCGGCTCTTGCTTGGAGCTTGTGGCTTGCAGCTTTTAGCTGCGTTAAAGCGCCCAACGCAGTTGCGTGGGCAGAGGTGATACGGGTTCCGGTGGCGTCGGCAATTCCGGCTGCGCCAGCACGCGGTCGAGCACGCGTGCTTCCAGGGCCGCCAGCAGCGGCGAGCCATGGGGGCGTGGGCGTACCAGTTGCACATCGAGATCGAGGCCGATCTGGCCGTCCTCGATCAGGATCACCCGATCGGCCACGGCCACCGCCTCGGCCACGTCGTGGGTGACCAGCAGCACGGTGAAGCCATGCTGCTGCCACAGACGTTCGATCAGTTGCTGCATCTCGATACGGGTCAAGGCATCTAGCGCGCCCAGCGGCTCGTCGAGCAGCAGCAGGCGCGGGCGATGGATCAGCGCACGGGCCAGAGCCACGCGCTGCTTCTGCCCACCGGACAGCGCTGCCGGCCATTCACCTGCGCGATCCGCCAGGCCGACCGCCGCCAACGCTTCCTCGGCCTGCTTGCGCCAGTTGCCGGAAAGGCCCAGGCCGACATTGTCGATCACGCGCTTCCAAGGCAGCAGGCGCGAGTCCTGAAACATCAGGCGGATGTCCTCGCGCACCGCGTTGAGCGAGCCGCTGCCGGCCAGCAGCTGGCCGCCGCTGGGCTGATCCAGCCCGGCCAGCAGGCGCAGCAGCGTGCTCTTGCCGCAGCCACTGCGACCGACCACAGCAACGAACTGCCCGGCCGGGATATGCAGGTCGATGCCCTTGAGCACCTGACGCTCGCCGAAAGATTTCTCGATGTTCTCGATTGCCAGCGGAACGCCGCCCGACGCAATGCCTTGGGGAATGTTGTGCAGTGCAGTCATTGCTCACCTGCCTTGGCCTGATAGGCCGGATGCCAGCGCAGCCAGACGCGCTCAAGACCACGGGCGGCGACGTCGGCCAGCTTGCCGAGCACCGCATAGAGCAGGATCGCCAGCACCACCACGTCAGTCTGCAGGAACTCGCGGGCGTTCATCGCCAGGTAACCGATACCGCTGCTGGCCGAGATGGTTTCGGCCACGATCAGCGTCAGCCACATGAAGCCGAGGGCGAAACGCACGCCAACCAGGATCGACGGCAACGCACCGGGCAGGATCACCTGACGGAACAGCGAGAAGCCGGACAGGCCATAGCTGCGCGCCATCTCCACCAGCGCCGGGTCGACGTTACGAATACCGTGGTAGGTGTTGAGGTAGATCGGGAATAGCGTGCCGAGCGCGACCAGGAACACCTTGGCTGCCTCGTCGATGCCGAACCAGAGGATCACCAGCGGGATCAGCGCCAGGTGCGGCACGTTGCGGATCATCTGCACCGAGCTGTCGAGAAAGCGCTCGCCCCATTTCGACAGGCCGGTGATAAAGCCCAGCAGCAGGCCGATACCGCCGCCGATGGCGAAGCCGATCCCGGCGCGCTGACCGCTGATCGCCAGGTGCTGCCAGATTTCGCCGGAGGCCAGCAGCTCCCAGCCAGCGGCGAGCACGGCGCTGGGCGCCGGCAGAATGCGGCTGGACAGCCAGCCACTGGCCACAGCCAGTTGCCAGGCGGCCAGCAGCCCCAGCGGCAAGGCCCAGGGCGCAGCGCGCAGCGCGCAGGGCCAGTTTGTGAAGGGTCGTGTTACTCATGGTTGCCTCGAAGAATTCTGTGTCTCTGTTCCCGGATTGCATCCGGGCTACATCGCCCCTCTCCCGCAAGCGGGAGAGGGGAGCCAAGCCGTGCCACCGAATCACCCCGCAACACCGATCAGCCCACTCTCCCATTTATGGGAGAGGGTTGGGGAGAGGGCGCTTTTCAACTCGCCGAAGCCGCCTTCGGCAAAATGTCGCTGGAGATCATTTCGCCGAACGGGCTGACATAGCCGCGGCTCTCCGGGCGCTGCGGCTGAGCCACGTCCAGGTGCGGGAACAGCAACTCAGCAACCCGGTACGACTCTTCCAGGTGCGGATAGCCGGAGAAGATGAAGGTGTCGATTCCAAGCTCGGCGTACTCCCTGACCCGCGCCGCCACGGTCAGGCCATCGCCGACCAGCGCGGTACCCGCGCCGCCGCGCACCAGGCCGACACCGGCCCAGAGGTTCGGCGACACTTCCAGGTTGTCTTTCTTGCCGCCGTGCAGCGCCGCCATACGCTGCTGACCGACCGAATCGAAGCGCGCCAGCGACGCCTGGGCGCGGTCGATGGTGTCCTGATCCAGGTGGCTGATCAGACGATCCGCCGCTGCCCAGGCCTCCTCATTGGTCTCGCGCACGATCACGTGCAGGCGAATGCCGAAGCGCACTTCGCGGCCCTGCGCAGCAGCCTTCGCGCGCACCTGAGCGATCTTCTCGGCCACGGCGGCCGGCGGCTCGCCCCAGGTCAGGTACAGCTCGACCTGCTCGGCGGCCAGTTCCTGCGCAGCGTCGGATGAGCCACCGAAATACAGCGGCGGACGCGGCTGCTGGATCGGCGGGTAAAGCAGCTTGGCGCCCTTCACCTGGATGTGCTTGCCGGCGTAGTCGACGGTTTCGCCTTCCAGTACGCGGCGCCAGATGCGGGTGAATTCGACGGACGCTTCATAGCGTTCGGCATGGGACAGATGCAGGCCATCACCAGCCAGCTCGTCCGGGTCGCCACCGGTCACCAGGTTGAACAGCGCACGGCCGTTCGACAGGCGATCCAGGGTCGCCGCCTGGCGCGCGGCCACGGTCGGCGAAATGATCCCAGGGCGCAGGGCGACGAGGAACTTCAGGCTCTGCGTGACCGGGATCAGCGAGGCCGCCACCAGCCAGGAGTCCTCGCAGGAACGTCCTGTCGGGATCAGCACGCCGCCGAAACCGAGGCGATCAGCCGCCTGGGCGATCTGCACCAGGTAGCCGTGGTCGACGGCACGCGCGCCTTCGGCGGTGCCCAGGTATTTGCCATCGCCATGGGTAGGCAGGAACCAGAAGATATTGAGGCTCATGGAGTTGTCTCCTTTCCGGAAATCGTCATAGTCCGGATCAATCCGGGAAATTCGGCCCCGCCCCCACCCTCGGCTCGACGAGCGAGGGAGCTGGCCGGCGGCGCCGAAACGTCCGCCGACCTTGATCGGCTCCCCCTCTCCCGTTCACGGAAAAGGGGTTTGGGGGAGAGGCTATGGTCTTACTGGGCCTGCGCGACCTTGGCCGGCGGATTCCAGATCACATCCTTGATGGTCAGCTGCCTGGGGATCAGCTTCAGCTCGGTGAAGGTGTCGGCGATCTTCTGCTGCGCCTCGACCACATCCGCGGTGATGAATTGCGCGCCGTAACCCTGGCGCTCAACGGCCTGACGAGTGATCTCCGGGGACAGGCCTATCAGCGGCGCGACCTGGCTGGTGGCCTCGTCGAGGTTGCCCTTGACCCACTCGCCGACACCGCGAATTTCCTCGACCAGCACACCAATCACCTGCGGGTGCTGCTCGGCATAGGTGCGGGTGGCCAGGTAAAACTGGTGGTTGTCGACCAGGCCAGTGCCATCACGCAGGCTGCGGGCCTGCAACTGCTGCTCGGCGGCGGACTGGAACGGATCCCAGATCACCCAGGCATCGACGCTGCCACGCTCGAAGGCGGCGCGGGCGTCGGCTGGCGGCAGGTAGACCGGGGTGATATCGCCGTACTTGAGGCCGGCATCTTCGAGCGCGCGCACCAGCAGGTAATGCACGTTGGAACCCTTGTTCAGGACGACCTTCTTGCCCTTGAGCTCGGCTACCGTTTTGATTGGCGAGCCTTTCGGTACGAGGATCACCTCACCGCTCGGTGCCGGCGGCTCATGGGCGACGTAGAGCAGGTCGGCGCCAGCGGCCTGCGCGAATACCGGCGGGGTTTCACCGGTAACGCCGAAGTCCACGGAGCCGACGTTGAGCCCTTCGAGCAGTTGCGGGCCGCCCGGGAACTCCGTCCACTTGACCTCCACGCCATGCTCGGCCAGGCGCTTTTCCAGGGTGCCCTTGGCCTTTAGCAGTACCAGGGTGCCGTATTTCTGATAGCCGATACGCAACGTCTCGGCTTGAGCTTGGGTGATGGCGCCGAAGGAAATGGCCGCGGCAAACAGGGCGACCAGACTCCGACGCAAAGTGTTGGCGCCCATGGCGACCTCCTTTGCAGATTGAGTGTGGGCCTGCTTGCCCGTTGGCGGGCGAGTAAGGCGAGGAAGCAGCCGCAAGCTTCAAGCCTCAAGTCGCAAGCGGGCGTGCCCGCTGTTGCTCTGGCTTCTACTTGCAGCTTGTAGCTTGCAGCTCATCGCTGCTCTTTCAAATACTCCAGCGGGCGTTCACCAGCCGGTCGTTCAATACGTTCGGATCGATCGGCTTCGGCCGTCGCGCCAGGGCTGCGCCCAGTTGTTCCAGTGACTCGTCGAGGCGCTCGCGCAACTCGTCGTCGATCTGCGCGGGCCTGTCCCCTTCCGGGTAGGCGATCTGCTTGTCCACGGCGAACACGCCGGAGAGCATTTCCTGCGCCTTCAGCGCGGCCAGCACCGGCTTGAGCGCGTAATCCACAGCCAGCAGATGAGTCGGGCTGCCACCACTGGCCAGGGGCAGCACCACCTTGTGCGCCAGGGCGCGCTCGGGCAGCAGATCCAGCAGCACCTTCAACGCGCCAGTAAACGACGCCTTGTACACCGGCGTACCGACCACCAGGCCATCGGCGCTGGCCACCACGGCCTGCAGCTGCTGCACTGCCGGGCTGTCGAAGCGAGCGTGCAGCAGGTCCTCGGCGGGAAAATCCCGCACCCGCAGCAGGCTCACTTCCACCTGCTGCGCCTCGAGGCGCTGGCGGACGTAATCCAGCAGCACCTCGGTGCGCGAACGCGCCGCAGGGCTACCGGAGAGCAACACGACGTGCATGCTGGTTCCTTATTTATTCGGCTGCGGCGTCAGGCGCAGATAGGGCTTCACTGCGCGATAGCCTTTCGGAAAGCGCTCGGCAATCTCGGCCTCGTCCTTCAATGACGGCACGATCACCACCTCTTCACCGTCCTGCCAGTTGGCCGGGGTGGCCACCTTGTAGTTGTCGGTCAGTTGCAGCGAATCGACCACGCGCAGGATTTCGTTAAAGTTGCGCCCGGTACTGGCCGGATAGGTGATGGTCAGGCGCACCTTCTTGTTCGGATCGATGATGAACAGCGAACGCACGGTCAGGGTGTCGTTGGCGTTCGGGTGGATCAGGTCGTAAAGGTCGGACACCTTGCGGTCGGCATCGGCGATGATCGGGAAGTTGACCGCAGTGTTCTGCGTCTCGTTGATGTCGTCGATCCATTTGATGTGCGAATCCACCGGGTCGACGGACAGGGCGATGGCCTTGACGCCGCGCTTGGCGAATTCATCCTTGAGCTTGGCGGTGAAACCCAGCTCGGTGGTGCACACCGGGGTGAAGTCAGCCGGGTGAGAGAAAAGGATGCCCCAGCTGTCACCGAGCCACTCGTGAAAACGAATGCGGCCTTCGCTGGAATCCTGTTCGAAGTCAGGGGCGATGTCGCCCAGGCGGATGGTCATGATCGTGCTCCTTGGCAGCGGCTTGCGTGGTGCTCACTATGCTCAGGAACGAAACGAAACAAAAAGAATAAATAATGATTTATTTATAACCAAAAAATCTTTTAAGAAAGAGCGTCATGACCACCCCAACCTTGCACGAGATCCCCAGCGAACAGACGCCCATGGCGCTGTTGCTGGAAGCCGATCCCAACATCGCCCTCATCGTCCGTTATCTACAGGACGGTCATTGCGTGGTCGCACGCCTGAACGACGTGATCGTCGGCGTCTACGTAATCAAGGCCCTGACCGTCGATACCTGGGAACTGATGAACATCGCCGTGGCGCCCGAACACCAGGGTCAGGGTATCGGCGCCCTGCTGCTGCACCACGCCATCGACCAAGCCCGGCAACTCGGTGCTAAGCGCCTGGAGTTGGGCACCGGCAGCTTCGGCCACCAACTGACCTTCTACCAGCGCGCCGGCTTTCGCGTGGTCGCGGTGGAACCGGACTACTTCCTGCAGCACTACCCCGAGCCATTGTTCGAGAATGGCCTGCGGCATCGGGATCGTTTGCGCCTGGCGCTGGAGCTTTAGGCAGAGTCGCGCAGACGATAGCCGACACCAGCCTCGGTGATCAGATAGCGCGGCGCGGCCGGGTCGTCGCCGAGTTTCTGCCGCAGGTGGCCGACCACCACGCGCAGGTAATGACTGTCGCCGACGTGACTGGGGCCCCAGATATCACGCAGCAACTGTTGCTGGGTCACCACCCGCCCGAGGTGCTGGGCGAGCAGCGCCAGCACCGCGTATTCCTTGGGCGTCAGGGCGATTTCGGTGCCGTCGAGGCTGACCCGGCGATAGGCCAGGTCGATATTCAGCGCGCCACAGGCGATGCTCGCCGGCAACGCTTCGCGGCCCAGGCCCTGGCGCAGCAGAACGCGCACCCGGGCGAGAAATTCCTGAATGCCGAAGGGTTTGGTCACGTAGTCGTTGGCGCCGCCGTCCAGCGCCAGCACCTTCTCCCCCTCGCTGGCGCGCACCGAGAGCACCAGCACCGGTATCTGGCTCCATTCGCGCAGGCCGCGCAGTACCTGCTGGCCGTCGAGGTCGGGCAGGCCGAGGTCGAG
>NZ_DJSX01000079.1:109496-110007 GCF_002439135.1 Pseudomonas sp. UBA6323
CCTGGCAGATCGCCAGGCCCAGACCGGTGCCCTGGCCGCCGCGATCGCCCCGCGCTGCGGTGTAGAACATGTCGAAGATCTTCGCCCGTTCCGCCTCGGGAATGCCAGGGCCCTGATCAGCGACCACGAAGCGCAGCTCCTGCTCATCGTATTCCAGCGCCACGCGCAGGCGCCCGGCCGGCGGCGAGAAGCGCGCGGCGTTCTCCAGCACGTTGACCAGCGCCTGCTCGATCAGCGCCGCATGCACATGCAGCAATGGCGGCTGTGGCGGCAGCAGGCATTCGACCTGCAACGGCGCAAGAACCGCGCGCAGGCGCTGCAGGGCGCTGGCGAC
The DNA here is from genome assembly GCF_002439135.1 of Pseudomonas sp. UBA6323. NCBI lineage: Bacteria > Pseudomonadati > Pseudomonadota > Gammaproteobacteria > Pseudomonadales > Pseudomonadaceae > Pseudomonas > Pseudomonas sp. UBA6323. Next base: position 109,831 of record NZ_DJSX01000079.1, read on the forward strand.
GATATCGCTGGGCGCCACCCAGTCGCGCGCCAGCTTTAGCCCGCCATGGCCGAGGCGGGTCATGTCGAGCAGGTTCTGGATATAGCGGTCGAGGCGCTCGGCCTCGTCGCGGGTGCTTTCCAGCAATTCACGGCGATCCGCCTCGGGGATCGCCTCGCCCAGCGCCAGCAGGCTGTC
>NZ_DJSX01000080.1:0-9551 GCF_002439135.1 Pseudomonas sp. UBA6323
CATGGCCGTGGACGACACCGCACCACGTCGTGGCCCCATCGCACTCGCAGACCTGTTCGACGCTGCGCTGAAAGACCTTGTGCCCAAGCCCAACGCCGACGCGCCCCCGCCCACACCTACACCTGTCGCGATGCCCACTGGTCCGGCGTCTGGCGATGCCTTCCTGTTCAGCGGCAACCGGCACGAGACCGTACCGCGACGGCTGTTCCTCGACCGCCGCCTGACGCCGCTGGAGCGCAATGCCTGGCAGGTCTTCCGGCTGATGCTCAACGACGATGGCGTGACGGCGTTCCCGACGTATGAACAGCTTCGGCCCTGGCTGGCGTCGATGCCCTGCGCCGGGCAAGCCTCGCACGAAACCGTGGCGCGAGCACTGACGCTGCTGCGGCTGACTCGATGGCTGAGCCTGGTGCGGCGACGGCGCGACGCCAAGACCGGCCGCATCCTCGGCAACCTCTATGTCCTGCACGACGAGCCGCTGACCCCCTTTGAAGCGATGCAGCTCGACCCGGACTACCTGCAACTCGTCAGCCAAGCGCTCGGCCATTCGGCCAAAGCCGTGCAGATCGTAGGCCTGCACACCCTCAAGGAAATCGGCGAAGACCCGATGCTGGCCGGGCGCACCCTGCCATCGAGGCTGCAAGTCCTGGCCGAACGCCTCGCCAGCCAGGGCGTCGGGGCGCACGAAAGTTATCCACAGGAGGACGCCACGCACGAATCCGAAGAAGGGGCGACGAGCCTTCTTCGGAATCCTGACGATCCCACTTCGGAATCCGAAGCAGGGTCGAAACCCGCGCCAGACGCCTCTCTTCGGAATCCGAAGCAGGCCCGTACAGTACGTAGTAGTCGTATTGATGAAGTACGTACTACCGCGCAGGCACAAGCGCATGCGCGCGCGCTGGGCGACCTGCAATGGCCCAAACGCTTCGCGGAACTGAAGGCAGAGCAGCAGACAGGTGCGAGGGTGGCACTACAGCAGGTCGATGCTGCGCTGAGGCAGGCCGTGCTGGACGAATGGGCTGCACGATGCAGCAACCATGGCATCCGCAATCCTGCAGGGTATCTGTTCGGCATCATCCAGCGGGCCATCCATGGCGAGTTCAACGCCTGGGCCAAGAAGGACGCGCCATCGGCGCCCGTTGCGCCGAACGAGCGGCCGCCACCACCAGCACCGCCACCATCCCAGCCGCAGGGCAAGCCTGTGCCGCCAGAAGTCGCCAGGCAGCACATCGAGCGGCTGCGCAACCTGCTCGCCAGCAAGTGAGCGGGCCTGCAAGGTGGTGAAGTGGATGCCGGTGGCTTCCAGTAGAGCTATCCCCTGGGGATAGTTCCACTGACGGCTACACGTCGAACCGCTGCACGCCAGGCCTCGATCGCCTGCAGCGGGATCGGCCTTGTTCGCGCTGATCCGGGTGTGCAGCGTTCCTTGGCGCTCCATGGCGCTATCCCCAGGGGATAGATCGCGACGCATGCACCCACCGCGCCGTGAACCGGGGACGGGCGGGTTTCGGTTTGTTGACTGACTGCCTTCCGCTACCTGCCGAAGCTGTCCGCTCTTTTCCAACAACGAGCGGACACCATGGCAACCACCAACGAACCCCTGCAACTGAATCTCGGCTCCTTGCGCAGCGCGATGTCGCTGACGCTGCACACGCACCACGCCTCGCGCATCTGGCACGGCCGCGCCGCCGCCGAAGGGCGACCGGGCATCGTCGGCCTGAACGGCTACATCGCCCAGATGAACAAGATGCGGCGCGGCTCGGAGCAGGACGACCCGTACAGCGACTTCTGGATGCTCCGCATCGAGGACAAGCTCGACCAGACCAAGGCCACGCTGCAATCGCTGCGCGAACAGGTGGACCAGGCCCTGGCGAGCGTGCCGCCGGCACTCACCCTGGGCGAAAACCTCAACGTCCAGCCGGTCAAGCTGCCGCTGTTCGTCAATGCGCAGCTCGGCTTTGCCGCCGTGTACCTGCTCGCCGACTACGACGATATCGCCCGCAAGCTGATCCTCGCGCACCACACCGCGCTGATCGATCGCTCGACGCTCGAACGCTGGCTCAACGAAGGCGCGCATGCACTGCGCAGCCTGTTCTCGCTGGCCCAGCAGTACCGCTACTCGGGCTGCACCCGCGACGACTTCGCCGCCAAGAATGCCGCAGCGCGGGCGGCGTTGGAAAAGTTCGGCGAGATGCCGCCGGACGTGCTGGAGGGCACGCGCCGCTCGAAGTTCGCGCCGCCCATCATGCGCCGTGGCCTGCAGCAGCGCGGTGACGGTCCTGCCGCAGCCGCATCGCCCAGCGACGAGGCCGCCGCCCCCGAAGCGACGGCCGGCGAGGACGCGCAGGCATGAGCGACCCAAACCGCGACACCCGCTACTTCCGCCCTCTGCAACAGACAGCCTTCATGCAGTTGGAACACGCAGCCTCTCAAAAAGGCCTTTTAAAGCCCTTTAAGGGTAAAGGGGACTTGGAGGCCTGGGCCAGCCAGTGCTTCGCCATGCGCGACGAGTTGATTGGCTTGGCGCAGCGACAGGTGCTGCAACAAGCCCTCGGGCATCCCTTCCACCTGCTCCCCATCGAACTGGCCCAGCAGACAACTGGCGCAGGCACGGCGTTTCTTCGCTGGCGCAAGCACGACCGCTCGGCCATGGGCGTGGCACTGTGGCAGGAGCTGATGGCGAGTACCAGCACGCCGGTCAACCTGCTGGCCGACTTGCACGCCATCGAGCTGCAGCGCATCACGCTGAACATGCAGATCAGCCTGTTGCACACCTTGGGCAGGCTGGCCCAGGAGTGTGCCAGCAAGGCCACCGAGGCGGAAGACGCTTACCTGCGTCGGCTCAAGTCCATCCCACCCGCACTGCGCGATCAGTGATCGCGCCGGGCAACCCAGCACGCGCTCGTCACCGACCAGGTGCGGGTATTTCAACCACCACGGAGATTGCAACATGAGTACGCATTTTTCTGGCGAGGGCAACATCGGCTCGCCCCCCGAGTACCGGGAGTTCCCCAACGGCAACGACGAGCCCAGCCGCCTTCTGCGCCTGAACGTCTATTTCGACAACCCCATTCCCAAGAAGGATGGCACCTTCGAGGATCGCGGCGGCTTCTGGGCGCCGGTGGAAATCTGGCACCGCGACGCCGCGCACTGGAAGGACCTCTACCAGAAGGGCATGCGCGTGCTGGTCGTCGGCCGGATGGAGCGCGAACCTTGGACGGACAACGAGGATCAGCCGCGCGAGACCTGGCAGATCAACGCGCGCAGCGTCGGCATCCTGCCGTTCCGCATCGAGTCCGTAGCCCTCAGCCCCAGGCAGCAAGAGGCCGCGCAGGATGCGCAGCCGAAACCCCCGGCCGCCCAGGAACCGACCGCGCCGAAGGAGCCGAAGCGCAGGAAGTGATCCGGCATGGGGCGGTGGCAGTCGTCCGTCGCCCCCATGCCCTCGCGAGCTATCCCCAGGGGATAGCTCCATCAACGTCCACCGGCGTCCGTGCGCTCCAAAAAATCGCGGCTCCCGGCCCGCACATCCCCGGCCGAACGCCACTCCCGTCCCCGCCATCCCATCCCGTAAAAGTGGTCGCCACCGCATGCGGCTTGTTTGCTGCTGCCCTTGGTGGTGTTCGGCATCCTCGATTCCCGCAACTCAATGAACCATGGAAATCGGATGGACTGACATGCGGCTGTTCTTGTGCGAGAAGCCCTCCCAGGGCAAAGACATTGGCCGGATTCTCGGCGCGACGCAGCGCGGTGAAGGCTGTCTCAGCGGCTCCGGCGTCACCGTCACCTGGTGCATTGGCCATCTCGTAGAAGCAGCAGCTCCCGAGGTCTATGACGCGGCGCTCAAGCGCTGGTCGCTGGAGCAGTTGCCCATCGTTCCCCAGCAGTGGCGGGTCGAGGTCAAACCGAAGACCGCCACGCAATTCAAGGTCGTCAAAGCGCTTCTGGCGAAGGCGACCCATTTGGTCATCGCCACCGATGCCGACCGCGAGGGAGAGCTGATCGCCCGCGAGATCATCGACCTGTGCGGTTACCGCGGCCCCATCGAACGGCTGTGGTTGTCGGCGCTCAACGATGCGTCGATCCGCACCGCGCTCGGCAAGTTGCGGCCCTCATCCGACACGCTGCCGATGTACTACTCGGCGCTTGCGCGCTCACGCGCCGACTGGCTCGTGGGCATGAACCTCAGCCGGTTGTTCACGGTGCTCGGGCGTCAGGCCGGCTACGACGGCGTGCTGTCCGTCGGGCGCGTGCAGACGCCGACCCTGAAGCTCGTCGTGGACCGCGACCGCGAGATCGCGGCCTTCAAGTCGGTGCCGTTCTGGGCCATCGACGTGTCCCTGTCTGCGGGTGGACAGGCTTTCAGCGCGCAGTGGGTTCCGCCCGATGGCTGCACCGACGACGCTGGCCGCTGCCTGCAACAGCCGGTTGCCCAGCAAGCCGCGCAACAGATCCGCGCTGCGGGTAGCGCTCAGGTGGTGTTTGTCGAGACCGAACACATGCGTGAAGGCCCGCCGCTGCTGTTCGACCTGGGCACCTTGCAGGAGGTCTGTTCCAAACAGCTTGGGCTGGATGTTCAAGAAACCCTGGAGATCGCCCAGTCCCTGTACGAGACCCACAAGGCCACTACGTACCCGCGTTCCGATTCAGGCTACCTGCCCGAAAGCATGTTTGCCGAGGTGCCCACTGTTCTGGACAGCCTGCTCAAGACCGATCCCTCGCTGCGCCCGATCATGGGCCAGCTCGACCGCTCCCAGCGCTCGCGCGCCTGGAACGACGGCAAAGTGACGGCGCACCATGGCATCATTCCCACCTTGGAACCCGCGAACCTCTCGGCCATGAGCGAGAAGGAACTGGCGGTGTACCGGCTGATCCGCGCGCACTACCTGGCGCAGTTCCTCCCTCACCACGAGTTCGACCGCACTGTCGCCAAGCTGTCCTGCGACCAGCAGAAGCTGGTGGCCACCGGAAAACAGGTGATCGTCAAGGGCTGGCGCCTGGTGCTGGCCGAGCCGCAAGCGGACGAGGACGGTGAAGCCACGGCACGCAGCCAGGTACTCCCCGTGCTGCGCGAAGGCATGGCGTGTCAGGTGACCGAGGCCGAGATCAAGGCGCTCAAGACGATGCCGCCCAAGCCTTACACGCAGGGCGAGCTGGTCAAATCCATGAAGGGGGTCGCCAAGCTGGTGACGGACCCGCGCCTGAAGCAGAAGCTCAAGGATACGGTCGGCATCGGCACAGAGGCCACGCGGGCCAACATCATCAGCGGGTTGATCGCCCGCAGCTACCTTGTGAAGAAAGGACGCTCCATTCGCGCATCGGATGCAGCGTTCACCCTGATCGACGCCGTACCCGCGGCGATTGCAGACCCCGGCACGACGGCAGTGTGGGAACAGGCGCTCGACATGATCGAGGCTGGTCAGCTCACCCTGGATGTGTTTATCGGCAAGCAGGCCGCATGGATTTCGCAACTGATCGCGCAGTACGGCAGCACCTCGCTGTCCATCAAGGTTCCCCAGGGACCCGCTTGCCCGCAGTGCGGCGCACCCACGCGCCAGCGCACCGGCAAGACCGGCCCCTTCTGGTCGTGCAGTCGCTACCCCGACTGCAAAGGTACGCTGCCGGTCGAATCCGGCGCGTCCAAACGCGGAGCCTCGCGATCTCTACGCCTTTATGGCAGTAGCGGCCGCAAAGGCTCTTGACCGACCCCGTTCCCCGAGAGCCGTGTCCGCCATCGGCGGCGTGGCCCATGTCCCGCACGCCCTGCGGGACGCCCAGCGCGCAACGCCTTCTCTTGTCCGTGTGCGCGTCCCGCCCGGCCGTCCCCGGCCGCGGGACCTGAAGGTAGCTTCTCCACGAACCATGTCCGGGGTTTCCCGGCGCGTTCTACTGATCTGCATTTTTCCGCTTCTGCGAAGGGTCCCCCGATGGCTTGCCCGCCTGCGAGCCACCCGGAGACCCTTCGTGGTCAGCGGTATTCGATGCCGTGCCCAACGGCGAAAAACTGGGCTCCTTTTGTGCGCGGATGTGCGCCAGAAGATGCCGGCGCCAACCACGACATGCGCCGGGTGCGATTGCTTGATGAGCAGCCGGTTCTAGCGACAACCGGGCCTGCAACAGCCCACGGGTGGTTCTGTCATCCCGAGCCGGAGGCCACTGGGCCTTCGGCGCCTTTCTCCTGCCGATCAACGTCCCGGCCCGGCCACACAGTCCAAGGCCACACAAACAGGAGACCCGACATGAACCCGCAACCTCGCCCCCCACGCGGTGTGCCCCAAACCGCGCCACTGCTGTACGGCAGCGTGTGCAGCGGCATTGAGGCCGTGAGCCTCGCCTGGCAACCTCTCGGCCTCGAAGCCGCATGGTTCGCCGAGATCGAGCCGTTCCCGAGCGCCGTGCTCGCCCACCGTTACCCCCGCGTGCCCAATCTGGGCGACATGACCGCGATCGCCCGCCAGGTGCGTGCCGGCACTGTGCCAGCGCCCGACATCCTGGTCGGCGGCACGCCGTGCCAGTCGTTCAGCGTTGCAGGTAGCCGTCGCGGGCTGGATGACCCGCGCGGTGCCCTTTCCCTTGCCTATGTGGAGCTTGCCAATGCCATCGACCAAACCCGCCAACAAGACAGCCGCCCGGCGGCCACGCTCGTCTGGGAAAACGTCCCAGGCGTACTCAACGACCGCAGCAATGCCTTCGGGCATTTCCTGGGCGCACTGGCCGGAGAAAGCCGTGCGCTCCAGCCGCCAGGGGAAAAATGGGCGTACGCTGGTTGTGTGTCTGGACCCCGCCGCCGCATCGCCTGGCGCGTGCTCGATGCTCAATATTTCGGTGTCGCCCAACGCCGCAAGCGTGTGTTTCTTGTGGCAAGTGGTGGAGATGACCTCGATCCCGCAGAAGTACTTTTTGAGCGCGCAGGCCTGCTCGGGGATTCTTGTGCGGGCAGCGCGCCGTGGCAAGAAGCTGCCTGCACTGCTGAACCTAGTGTTGACCCAGCAGACGGATATGCAGGACTGAAGCAGCCCTGCGGCAAGGTCACGACGACGTTTGGGTTCAGCAATGGGCGTGGCCCGACCGATCTTGCAGCCAGTTTGATGGCTGGCGGCCCGAAGCACGACATCTGCACCGAGACCTACTTGGTGCAATCCGTCGCAGGCAACATCAGCCACACCCTCGACACCGCCAACAACGGCAAGGGCAGCAGCGAGGACGGCACCGGCAAGGGTGTTCCGATCATCGCCTTCATCGCGCAGGGCAGCGGCGCCGATGCCACGCTCGACCTGACACCGACGTTGCGCGCTGGCGGCCATTGCAACAGCCATGCGAACGCCGGGGTCGTGCCCGCCATCGCGTTCGCGCAGAACAACCGCGGTGAAGTGCGCTTCGAGTCGGGCCATGGCCAGGTCGCTTGCACCGTGCTGTCCAACGGCAAGCCGGGCTACGGCGTACCTATGGTGGCCTGCGTGTCTCTGCACGGCCGCGAGCAGGGTCTTGCCGCCGAGCTGGGCGGCAGCGTAGCGGGCGCACTGCGCACCAGCGGCGGCGGCGCGGACAAGCCCTATGTCCTGGCTCCCGACTTCGAGGCGCATTTCCGCTACGACTGGAACGACCCTGGCCCCGGCGACTGGTCGCATTGGCGGGTGCGGCGGCTGATGCCCGTGGAGTGCGAGCGGCTGCAAGGCATGCCCGACGACTACACGCTGATCCCGTACCGCGGCAAGCCCGCTGCAGATGCTCCGCGCTACAAGGCGATCGGCAACTCCATGGCCGTCCCGTGCATGGCGTGGCTGGGCCAGCGCCTGGTGCAGTACCTGCACAAGACGGGCTCGACCGCTTCGGATTGATCGGCGACGCAGCCTGCGGGCCACTCCATTCTCCCTCTTGCATTGCCGATGGTTCGGCAACAGCCCGTAGCCAGGGTGTCAAGGCTGCCGCGGGTTTCACCCACGCCACCCGCCAGTTCGCCTCGGCATCTCACCGGCGAACGCTGCCCACTGGGCATCGATGCCTCATTTCTCCAACCCACGGGATGGCCGCCACGTCCCGTCAGGAGCATGTCGCCGCCCGGTCGATCTCAGGACTTCCCCATGGACAACATCACCAAGCAAGACCGCATTACGCTGAAGAACCTCAAGGTGGCCGACTTCGCCAGCGAGGAAACACTGTGCTTCAACGCAACCGTCGTGTTCGACGGTACTCCCATCGCCGAGGCCCGCAACGACGGCCACGGTGGCTCGACGTTCCTCCACGCGCTCAACGGCAAGGCGGGGCTACTGGCGCAGGCCGAAGCCTTCGCCAAGGGCCTGCCGCCTGCGCCGCTTGACCTCGGCCACGAGAGTGAAGACCCTCACTACATCGACATGACGCTCGACTTCCTGGTCGATGAGCTGGCCGACGCCATGCACGCGGAACGCAAGGTGCGAGCCGCATTCAACCGCGACATCGGCAACAAGGTGCTGTTCATCAAGGAAGGCAAACTGCTGTTTATCAAGGGCATCAAGCTCAAGGCCATCGCCGACCGGAAGGCGTACTTCGCTTCGCTGCGCGCCCGGCAGGCCCAGCCCATCGTCATCCTGGCCGAGCTTCCACCCGAGCAGGCATTCGATTTGTGGAAGCAGTATGTCCTGGGCGACAAGCCCGACTGACCCAGCGTCACCGCACCCTCCTGACAGCCCCGCACTCGATGCGGGGCTTCTTTCTTTGGGTATCCGGAATTTCTGGTTGATAAAATGCCAAAGATGTAAAGAAGAAAATCTTTCTCAGCGGATTATCTGATTGATCCTCTTCAGCCTACTCTACTGCCAATTTTCTGTTTCCACCTTCGCCTGAGTCTTCATAGCGATGCTGACTAGGGAGGACAGCGAGAGCTGGGCAAGCGTCAAAGCGGTTCTGGTTCATGCGCAATCCGGACACCTGCACAACATTCCTCTTGTAAGAAACCGATCAAATTCTCTAGGTGCCCATACTCGGGTATACAGACAATCGTGCGGCTATGTTTCTCCTGCCGGATCAGCCCTACCTTGGCCATGCGCGCAAGGTGATGTGATAGCGTCGAAGCAGGAATACCCAGCCCCTTCTGGATATCTCCGACCGAAGCCCCATCATGGCCAGCTTTGACCAGAAAGCGGAACACGGACAGTCGGTGACTATTCCCTAGCTCAGCTAAGCTGGCTGCAACCTTTTCGTGATCCATAGCACGCCCCAATAATTCGATGTTTCTAGAATTATAGTTGACAGGTCGGATAAACGCAAGTAGGCTGCGTACATCATTTCGACAATACTAGAAATATAGGAGTAATATTGAATGTCATCTCAACTCCAAGACGCTCTAGGCATGTTCGCCTTTCTCGCTATCGAGCTATCGGTTTTATTCATTGGCATTAGCTTGCTGGTCGGAGTTCTTCAACGTCACATCCCACCATCCAAGGTGGAAGCGTTACTGACTTCCAGTGGGAAGCGAGGCTATTTTCTTGCTGCTGGTTTAGGAGCTATAACGCCCTTCTGTAGTTGCTCGACTATCCCCATGTTGAAAGGGTTTGACGTCCTCCCGATAATTC
>NZ_DJSX01000012.1:0-11280 GCF_002439135.1 Pseudomonas sp. UBA6323
CGTACGCTACAACGGCATGATCCACGACTACGGCCTGCTCAATGTCCTGGCTGAAGTGCCGGCGGTACGCAGCGCCATGGACCAGGCCGCGCAGACGCTGAAGAACAGCCTCAAGTAAGCGCTGAAAAACGAAACCCCGCGACCGTTGCCGATCGCGGGGTTTTCTTTTGCTCATTCTCCTTCGCGGCTGAAGCCGCTCCTACGCAAAAGCTATGCCTGTAGGAGCGGCTGGGCGGCATTCCGCTTCAGCCGCGAATCACGCGTTACGCCAGACCACGCACCTGCTCCCAGGTCAGATCCAGGCACTTGCGCGCTTTCTCCACCAGCTCATCCACTTCCGCCTGGCTGATCACCAGTGGCGGCGCGATGATCATGGTGTCACCCACCGCGCGCATGATCAGGCCATTGTTGAAGCAGTGCCCACGGCAAACCATGCCCACGCCCACATCGCCAGAGAAGCGCTTGCGCGTCGCCTTGTCCTGCACCAGTTCGATGGCGCCAAGCATGCCGACGCCGCGCACTTCGCCCACCAGTGGGTGATCCGCCAGCTCGCGCAGACGTTTTTGCAGGTAGGGCGCGGTTTCTGCCTTCACCCTCTCGATGATGCCTTCTTCCTTGAGGATGCGCAGGTTCTCCAAGCCCACCGCCGCCGCTACCGGGTGACCGGAATAGGTGAAGCCGTGGTTGAAGTCGCCGTGCTCCTCGATCACTTCGAACACCTTGTCGCTGACGATCAACCCACCCATCGGCACGTAGCCGCTGGTGAGGCCCTTGGCGATGGTCATCAGGTCCGGCTTGAGATCGTAGTACTGGCTGCCGAACCATTCGCCGGTACGGCCGAAACCACAGATCACTTCATCGGCGACGAAGAGAATGTCGTACTTGGCGAGGATTGCCTTGATCCGCGGCCAGTAGGTTTCCGGCGGGATGATCACCCCACCGGCGCCCTGGATCGGCTCGGCAATAAAGGCGGCGACGTTTTCTTCGCCCAGCTCGAGAATCTTCTTCTCCAGCTGGTCGGCAGCCCAGATACCGAACTCCTCCGGCGACTGCTCGCCGCCCTCGCCGAACCAGTACGGCTGCGGGATATGGGCGATGCCGGGGATCGGCAGGTCGCCCTGCTCGTGCATGAACTTCATGCCGCCGAGGCTGGCGCCGGCCACGGTGGAGCCGTGGTAACCGTTGTCTCGGCCGATGATGATTTTCTTGTTTGGCTGGCCTTTGCACGCCCAGTAGTGGCGTACCAGACGCAGCATGGTGTCGTTGCCTTCCGAGCCGGAGCCGGTGAAGAACACGTGGTTCATGCCGGCCGGCGCCAGCTGCGAGATGGCGTGGGCCAGCTCCAGCACCGGCGGGTGCGCGGTCTGGAAGAAGGTGTTGTAGAACGGCAACTGACGCATCTGCGTAGCCGCAGCCTCGACCAGTTCCTCGCGGCCATAGCCGACCGCCACGCACCACAGGCCGGCCATGCCATCGAGGATCTGGTTACCCTCACTGTCCCACAGGTGCACGCCCTTGGCCTCGGTGATGATGCGCGGGCCCTTTTCGGCCAACTGCTTGTAGTCGCTGAACGGCGCCAAGTGGTGGGCCTGGCTCAGGGCCTGCCATTGGGCTGTCTTGGGGTTGTTTACGGCGTTGTTCATGGCGCCTCCTTCTATCCGTGACATCACAGGTACCAGCGGTATTCCCGCGGGCTGATGTCGTGCATGAAGGCCAGGTGATCCTGGCGTTTGTTCTCGCAATAAACCATGACGAACTCGCTGCCAAGGCCGGCTGCGACGCGCTCGCTAGCCTGCATACGGCGTACCGCGTCGAGCATGTCGTTGGGGAAGCCGACACCGCTTTGACGGTCGTCATTCAAAGGTGCGATGGGCTCGATCCTGGCATCGAGGCCCTGTTCGATGCTGGTCAGCAGCGCCGCCAGCACCAGGTAGGGATTGGCGTCCGCGCCCGGCAGGCGGAATTCCAGACGCAGGTTGCGTGCGTCCGACTCGGGAATACGCACGCAGGCGTCGCGATCCTCGAAGCCCCAGCTGGCCTTGCTCGCCGAGTTCACCTGGGCACCAAAGCGGCGGTAGCTGTTGTGGTTCGGCGCATAGATCGGCATCAGCTCCGGCAACAGTTCCAGGCAGCCGGCTACGGCATGCCGCAACGGACGCTGCTCGTCACGGGCCAGCAGGTTGTCGCCAGCCTCGTCGTACAGGCTGACGTGAATATGCATGCCGCTGCCTGGATACTGCAGGTACGGCTTGGCCATGAAGCTGGCCCGATGACCATGCTTCAGCGCCACGCCTCGGGTCAGCCGGCAGAACAGCGCCGACCAGTCGGCTGCCTGCATCGGGTCGGTGCTGTGGCTGAAGTTGATCTCGAACTGCCCAGGACCGATCTCGGCGGTGATTACCGTGGTATCGATGCCCTGCAGCCGCGCGGTCTCGGCAATATCGTCGAGCACGTCGGCAAAGCGCGAGAGCCGCTCGATGTGCATGTTCGGTTGGTCATCGGCGTCACCGCTCACGTCATCGCGCGGGTACTGCGGCAGCCCCTCCTTCAGCGCCTTGTCGAACAGATAGAACTCCAGCTCGAATGCCACCACCGGCCGAATGCCACGTGCAGCCAGGCGCTGCACCACGCGCGCCAGCACCTCGCGCGGCTCGAACTCAATGGGCGCTTCGGTGCCGTCGGAGCTGATCAGCATCTGCCCCAGCGGCTGGCGCTCCCAGTTCACCAGCTTCAGCGTGCCGGGAATCAAGCGCCGTGGCGCGTCCGGGTCACCGTCATGAAAGCAGTAGTCGCCGATCTCGTAGAGTCCGCCCTGGGCGCCGAGCAGCACGCAGTTCTGCGGCAACTTCAGGGCACTGCCGGCAGCGACCTTCTCCAGCATCTCGATGGGGTAGCGCTTGCCATAGAAATGCCCGGGAATGTCCAGGCAGATCAGGTCGACGAAGCGTACCTCAGGGTGGGCCTGGCGGAATTGACGGACTTCGTCGAGCAGCTCGACTCGGGTGGCGTTCATTGTAGTTATTTCCGATTCACGGGAGGTCAGGTGTAGATCCACAACACCCTCGCGGGGGTGTTGCCCTGGTTGGCATAACGCAGGCGCGCATAGCTCGGCACCTGGAAAACATCGCCGGGATACAGGGTGGCGCTCTGTTCGTCCTCACCCAGCCAGAGGGTCAGCTGGCCTTCGAGGACATAGCCGGCCTGCTCGGAGCGGTCGCTCATCTGCCGCTCGCCACTGCTGGCGCCTGGCTCGAGCAGGCTGTCGACCACCATGAAGGCGCCCTGCAGGGTGGGCGACGCCATGATGTCGGTGATGCCGCCGGCCAGGTACAGGGTGCGGCGTTCGTCCGGCCGGGTGACCCAGTCCAGCGCCTTGGGCTTGGGCAGGCTGTAGAAATAGGTGGTCGGTACGTCGAGCGCCTCGGCGATGGCGGTCAGATCCTCCACCGTCGGGCGCGATAGACCCCGCTCGACCTGCGATAGAAAGCCCACCGAACGGCCGATGCGCTCGGCCAGCTCGTTGAGGGTGGCCTTCTTGTGCTTGCGCAGGTCGTGGATGAGCACGGCCAAGGCCGCCATTTCCAGATTCTTGTCCATCTCAGGGCTGTCCATTTCAGAAGCTGTCTCTCAGTCGGTACCAGGCCTTGCCGATGGCCTCGAGCGGCGCCGCCAGGCGCTCGCCGAATGGAAATTCAGGGTTGCGCAGCTGCCGGTACAACGCCAGTTCATCGCCATTGCCAAGGATGGCATCGCTGACCGCTCGCGCAGCCGCAAGGGTCGGCAGTACGCCATGACCGGAGAAGCCCTGCAGCCAATAGCGGCCGTTCTCGCCGCCGACATCCGGAGTGCGCGCACGGGTGATATCGATATGCCCGCCCCAGGCGAAGTCGATGGCTACGCCTGCCAGCTGCGGGAAGACGCGCTCGAGGAAAGGCCGCGTGGCAGCAGCCATGTCCTTTGGCAGGCCGCCGAGATACGTGCAACCGCCGCCGAACAGCAGGCGGTGATCCGGCGTACGCCGGAAGTAATCGAGCATGAACTGGTTGTCGGTGACGCAAGCATTGCGCGGCAGCAATGCCTCGGCACGCTCGGCGCCCAGCGGCTCGGTGGCGATCTGGTAGGTCCCGACCGGCAGAATACGCCGCGCCAGGCGTGGCGCCAGATCGTCGATATAGGTGTTACAGGCCAGCACAAGTTGATCGGCCTGCACGCTGCCCCGCTCGGTACGCACGTGGTAGCCATCGCCCTGCTTATCCTGGCTCAGCGCACGGCTCTGCTCGAAGATCTGCCCACCAGCGCGAACGAAGGCCTCGGCCAGGCCAAGCGCCAGCTTGAGCGGGTTGAGATGCCCAGCCTCGGGATCGTAAAGACCGGCCTGGTAGCGGTCGCTGGCGACCCACTCCGGCATCTGCTCACGGGAGACGAATTGCAGCGCGCGGTGCCCCCATTTATAGGCGGCCTGCTCCTGCCATTCATGCAGCAGTGCCACACGCCTTGGCAGCACCGCCGCCCACAGATGGCCACGGCGGTAATCGCAATCGAAGCCATGCCGTTGCGGTAGTTCGCGTAGCTCGCGGGCCGCCCAGGCCATACCGTCCCACAGGTGGCGGGCACGCTCGAGGCCGAGGGCCTTTTCCAGCGGCGGCATATCGCAGGACCAACCGAGAATCGCCTGCCCGCCATTGCGCCCGGAGGCGGCCCAGGCAACGCGGCTGGCCTCCAGCACGATCACTCGCCGCCCCGCCTCTGCAAGACGCAGAGCGGTATGCAGACCACTGAAACCCGCGCCGATCACCAACACATCGCACTGCAGGTGCTCCTGCAGTGCTGGATACAGCGTCAGTCGATCCCTGCAGCCATGGGCGTAGTAGCTGTCGACGTGCTCACTGGCGTGGCGAAACATAGACGACTCATGAAATTTAAATTAATTAATTTCATGAAAATCTATAGAGATAAATTCATAAAGGCAAGCCGAGCGGCTTCGGCAGGTGCCTCTACAGCTTTGGACACGAACTCAGGCCACCTGCTGCTGCAGCTCTACCGTACATTCGAGATGAGCGAACAACCCCTCGTCTATCGCTTGCGCCAACACCAGGCGCAGACCTTCGCTGCCGAGGAACGCGTCTCGTGACGCTGCCGAGCGCCATTGACCCTCCACCTGCCAGGTCAGCGGGTCACTGCGTAACGAGAACACGCGCAGGCCCAGGCAACCGGGCAGGTCGCGCCCTACTTCGTCCAGCCGGGCCAGACACTGGCCCAAACGGATCGAGCGTTCAGGGCGGGCGCGAATGGTCATACGGTGAATGATGCTCATGGCAACCTCCTGGAATTGAATCAGTACAGACCGGCAGCATTTCGCTGCAATACGTGGGGGGCCGCTTGCGGCTCGGCGAAAGCCGCTTCGCCAACGGCCCTGGAGTCGAGCCAGGCCGTGGCGAGCAACAACAGTGTCAGCGGCGCGATCAACCATTTGCTGGACATCGCTCGCTCCTTGATTGGCTTGTTGGGCACCACTCAGCGGGTGACAGGGCTAATGCATGCGTTCGGGCCGACGCTGAGGCACGGCGCGATGTCTACAGAGATTAGCGAGAGGGTCATCGGGGCGTTAGTCGATTACTGGCAAATCATTGCCTAATACTGCCTACCAGAAACGATGAACAGCCCTCCAATTTGAGCGAAAGGAATTCAGGAAACACTCTGTATAACTGGTCATTTGCCCATTACTGGCAAATATTTGCCTAATCCTGCCGCCCCTCATGACTTGCCTGAAAAACCTGGCTAGGCTTCGCTGACTTTCCGGAGGCGCGTCATGCAGTCACCCATTCACACCGCCACAAATCTTGATACTCCGCTTGCCGATCTCAGTCATGAACTGGCGCGCCTCGTTGAGCGCTTCGTGCCCGAGGACGGTTTGCATCTCACGGCCATTCCCGGCCTAAAGCTCGCGCGCGCGACCTCGCCGAGCCTGCCGATGCAGACGGTCTACGACCCCTGCCTGTGCATCATCGCCCAGGGCCGCAAGGAGATACGCCTGGGTGACGAGCTCTATGTCTATGACCCGCTTAATTACCTGGTGGCGTCGGTGGTGCTGCCGGTTACTGGCCGGGTGATCGAGGCCAGTCCGGAAGCGCCGTACCTGAGCCTGGCGTTGGAAATCGACCCGGCGCTGATCAGCAGCCTGCTGACCGAGATGCCGCCCATCCCGGCGCCAGACGCGGCCTCGCAACGCGCGCTGTTTCTCGACCGTCTCGACCCGCGCCTGCTGGACGCTGTGATTCGCCTGCTGCGCCTACTGGAAACCCCGCGCGACATCGCCATGTTGGCGCCGTTGGCTCTGCGCGAGATCTTCTATCGGATGCTGCTCAGCCCGCAGGGCCATCGTCTGCATGAAGTGGTGATAGCCGACAGCCAGAGCCAGCGCATCTCCCGCGCCATCGAATGGCTACGCAAGAACTTCGACCAGCCGCTGCGTATCGATGAACTGGCCCGCGAGGTGAACCTGAGCCCGTCGACCCTGCATCACCGCTTCAAGGCCGTCACTGCCTTCAGTCCGCTGCAGTATCAGAAGCAATTGCGCCTGCAGGAGGCTCGCCGCCTGATGCTGTGCGACAACCTGGAAGCGGCCGCGGCGAGCTACCGCGTGGGCTATGAAAGCCCATCGCAGTTCAGCCGCGAGTACAGCCGCCTGTTCGGCGCCCCACCGCAGCGCGATATCGCCCGCCTGCGCCAGGCCGCGCAAAGCCAGGTAGCGTCCTGATCAACGATTTCCGTGGGAGGCGCTTCAGCTGCGAGCTTTTTCGTCTCGTTTAGGCTGATCGCGGCTGAAGCCCCTCCCACGCCAGCAGCTACAACCCCATCTGCTTGGCGATGATCTCGTTCATGATCTCCCGAGTGCCGCCGCCGATCGAGAGGATGCGGTTGTCGCGGTACAGGCGCTCGATCAGGCTTTCGCGCCATAAAGGCCCAGATGCCGTTTCTACAGCCCCATCTGCTTCGAAATGATCTCGTTCATGATCTCCCGCGTACCCCCACCAATGGAGAGGATTCGATTGTCGCGGTACAGGCGCTCGACCAGGCTTTCTCGCATGTAACCCATGCCACCCATGATCTGCACCGCGTCGTAGGTGAGGCGGTCGGCGATATCGGTGGCGAAGTTCTTGGCCATGGAGATCTCCTTGATCACGCTTCTGCCGGCCGCCATCTGCGCGGCCTGACGATAGGTGAACTCACGGGAGACTTCGAGCTGCGTGGCCATCTCGGCCAGGCGGTGCTTGAGCACTTGGAACTTGCCCACCGGCTTGCCGAATGCCTGGCGCTCGCGCGCCCACTTCATTGACTCTTCCAGCGCCAGTTGCGCGGTCATGTTGGCCATGATCGCCAGGCTCAGGCGCTCGCTCTGGAAGTTGGCCATGATGCAGGCGAAGCCGGCGTTCTCCACACCGATCAGGTTGTCCACCGGCACCTTGCAGTCGTCGAAGAACAGCTCGGCCGTGTCGGACGCCCACCAGCCCATCTTCTTCAGTTTGCGACCAACGGTGAAACCCGGAGTGCCCTTCTCCACCAGCAATAGGCTGACGCCGCCAAAGCCCTCGTCACCGGTACGCACCGCCACCGTGTAGTAATCGGCACGCACGCCGCTGGTGATGAAGGTCTTGCTGCCGTTGATACGGTAATGGTCGCCTTCGCGCACCGCGCGAGTCTTGAGATTGGCTACGTCAGAGCCGCCGGAAGGCTCGGTCACCGCCAGCGCCATGATTTTCTCGCCAGCCAGCACCTGCGGCACCACGCGCTCGCGCACGACGGGCCTGGCCCACTTGACGATGGGCGGCAAGCCGATATCCAGCGAGCCGAGCCCGGCCACCAGTCCGCCCGAGCCACTGCGCATCAGTTCCTCGCTGGCCGCGACCTTGGCGAACACGTCACCCTCATGACTGCCGCCATACTGCTCGGGGTAGCCGATACCGAGAATGCCCGCGGCACCTGCCTTGAGATACAGCTCGCGCGGGAATTCCTCGGCCTCCTCCCATTCGTCGATATGCGGCAGGATTTCACGCTCGACGAAACGTCGGACGGAATCGCGAACCAGTTGGTGAGACTCATCGAAATACGACTGAGGGGCGGCCATGCGGGTAACTCCCGTTATTGTTTTGGCCACCCTAACCTAGCGCTTGCTTGGTATTCAAGCGAGCGTTTTAATTCACTCTTGCAGCGCCCTTCTCACCCGCGCCTGCATCGCATAGGCAGGTTCCTCGACCGAATTAAAGTCGCGTGTGTAGCGGCGGGCGAATTCGGCCGTGCCCCATTCGCGGTATTGCTGCACATGCCACAGCTCATGCGCCCAGAGCGCTGCATCGCCCTCGGCCGCCTCGCGGCTGCGGAAAACCACGACGTCAACCAGCGTCACAGCCTGTACATCCGGGTTCTGCAGCAGGACGCTGGCAGCATCCATTTCCTCGGTCGTGCCGGCGCGAAAGCGAACCCCGTCCAGCAGCTCGCTGTCGTAAAAAGACGAGAGCTGCGCACGGATCATCAACGGCATGGATTCGGTTCCGGCATTCAACGTGGCCTGGCGCGATTGCAGCAGCCAGGCCTCCAGGCGCGCCGAAGCCATATTCAGACCGTCCTCGCGCATGCGTATCGGGTCGGGAATGCAGATGCACGAACCCAGGCATATCTGCATCTGGCCGGTCGGACATTGGGCGAAGGCAGTGCAAGGCGCCCCTAGAAGGAGCCATAGGCAAGTACGGCGCAGGGAAGCAGCGATCACGGGAGTACCGTATCCGGGGGTGAGGCGCCATCTTGGCAGCAGATGGTCGTCGACGCCATGCGACTGCCGAGGAGATGCACCATGCAAATTATCCGGATTGCATTGATTGCCTGCTTGCTGGCCGGTTGCGCCGCGAACCTGGACTACCGGGCGCAACCGCTCTCCGAGGCGCAGGCCTATGAAGCGATACACACCGCTGCGCTGCAGCAGAAAGAGATCACCCATCCCGACGCCCTGTACCTGGACAGCCGCTACCTGGGCTTTCGCGAGCAGGGCGAGGCCAGCACGCCGAGCGACATCGGCGAGCGTATCTACTTCAATAGCCTGGGGCCGGTGGTGCTATACCAGCAACGCGACGACTATCTGGTTCGCTTACAGCACCTGGACGGCACGACGTTGCGCACGTTTCGCCTGGCTGAGCGCGAACAGGCCGAACGTTTGGTCGATGCGTTGAACCATTATCGAGAGAACGCCCCACAATTCAGCGGCCTCAAGTAAGCGCCAGGCCAGCCACAGGTGCGACGGGACAAAGCTTACAGGCTGATCGGCCGACGGCCGGCCAGCGCATGCGCCAGCGTGCCGCCGTCGACCAGCTCCAGTTCGCCACCCAGCGGCATGCCATGAGCGATACGCGAGGCGACCAGGCCCTTGCCCGCAAGAATCTGGGCGATGTAGTGCGCTGTCGCCTCGCCTTCCACCGTGGGGTTGGTGGCGAGGATCACTTCGCTGAACGCACCGGCATCGATGCGTTCGAGCAACTCGGGAATGCCAATGGCTTCCGGCCCCAGGCCGTCGAGCGGCGACAGGTGCCCCTTGAGCACGAAGTAGCGACCGCGATAGCCGGTCTGCTCCACCGCATGCACATCCATTGGACCTTCCACCACGCACAGCAGGCTGTCGTCGCGGCGCTCGTCCAGGCACAGCTGGCACAGCTCGTCTTCGCTCAGGCTGCGGCAGCGCTTGCAGTGCCCCACCCCCTCCATCGCCGCATTCAACGCCTGCGCCAGACGCTGCCCGCCACTGCGATCGCGCTCGAGCAACTGCAGCGCCATGCGTTGCGCCGTCTTCTGCCCCACACCGGGCAAGATGCGCAGGGAGTCGATCAACTGGCGAATCAGGGGGCTGAAGCTCATGGCGTTCCTACAGGTTGATGGCCCGGATGCAATCCGGGGAAACAGGGCATACAAGCGACCCGGATTACATCCGGGCTACACACCGAAACGGATCGTCTTCAGCCTCACCTGCACGATCGACTCCGTAAGAGTGGCGATCAGGCGGCGTGCAGGGCAAGGCGCGGGCGGACGAGGAACCGCAGTGTGCTGGAGCACATGAGGATTCCGAGTCCGCCGGCAACGCAGCCATGTGCGTCGACTGGACGGCACGAGGCCTGTCAGAAAGGCATTTTGAAGCCGGGGGGAAGCTGCATCCCCGCCGTCATGCCGGACATCTTTTCCTGACTGTTCTGCTCGACCTTGCGCACCGCGTCATTGACGGCAGCAGCGATCAGATCTTCCAGCACTTCCTTGTCTTCCTGCATCAGGCTGTCGTCCAGAGTGATGCGCTTGACGTCGTGGCGACCGGTCATCACCACGCTCACCAGACCGGCACCGGACTGGCCGGTGACTTCGGCATTGGCCAGCTCTTCCTGCATCTTCTGCATTTTTTCCTGCATCTGCTGGGCCTGCTTCATCAGGCCTGCCATGCCACCTTTCATCATGTCGGTATCCTCGGCGTTCGGGGTTAACAAGTCATTGAAATCTAATGCGTGCTGGCCGTCGTCAAAACGACCTAGCTGGGGGTATCGATAGGTTCGATGCTGTCGTCGCGCACCTTGGCCGCGAACTGCTGAATCATCTGCTGTACCAGCGGGTCGGCCTGTATCGAGGCCTCGGCACTGCGCTGGCGTTCGGCGCGGCGGCGCGCCGCAGCCTGTGCCGGGGTTTCCTGCTCAGGCTTGCATAGCTCGATACGCAATTTGATGCTGCGGCCCTGCTGCTGGTTTAGCGCATCATTGAGACGACGCTGCTGCGTAGTGTTGAACAGCGCGCTGTGTGCCGGGTCCAGGTGCAGCAGCCAGTCGTCGCCGTTGGCCTCGATCAACGTGCAGTTGGCGGCGATGCTGCCGGTCATGCCGCCCAGGCCAAGCTGCGGGAACAGCGACAGCCATTCTGCCGCCAGACCGGTAGCGGGCTTGGCTGCCGGTAGGGGCTCTTCGATCACAGGCGTTTCGACCTCGGGCTGGCCGAAGTCGTAGTCGAGCGTTTCGGCGTCCATTTCGACGTAGTCGTAGTCGCCGGGTGGTGGTTCGTCGTCACCGCCATCGGCTTCCACCACCAGCGGCACGGCCTCGCTCGCAGCCGCCTCGACAACGGCCGCAGTTGGCAGCGCAACGGGTTCTGGCTGCGGCGCGACAACAGGCTGAGCGGGAGCAACGGCTGGCTCCGGCACCTCGGCCGTTGCCCAGGGCACATCGACGACCTGCGCAGGAGCGGCTGGCTCTGGCTCTGGCTCTG
>NZ_DJSX01000109.1:0-10689 GCF_002439135.1 Pseudomonas sp. UBA6323
GGCTATCGCGTCCTGCGTTTCTGGAATCATCAGGTACTGGCGGAAACGCAGGACGCGATAGCCTCGACTCTCCAGATAATGCTCACGTTTCTGGTCGTATTCCGTCTGCTGCTGGTGTTGGCCACCGTCCAGTTCGATGACCAGCCAACGTTCGGTGCAGATGAAGTCGACGATATAGGGGCCAATGGGTTTCTGCCGTTTGAACTTCAGGCCTAGGAAACGGTGAGCACGCAGGTAATACCAGAGCCGTTGCTCGGCATCGGTCATCTCGTGCCTAAGGCGTTTGGCGTTGTCGAGTAAGGTCATGGTTCCTCCTTGAACCTTGTTTGCCCTCTCCCCCAGCCCCTCTCCCGCAAGCGGGAGAGGGGAGCAGAACGGCGCGCGACTTAAGCTACATGCGATCAGCCCCCTCTCCCATTTATGGGAGAGGGTTGGGGAGAGGGTCGCTTTCAACGCCCTCTCACCACCAGCGAAGACGGCGCGCTTCCCAGCGCCTGCCAACTCGGCCGGTACATGGACTCCACCTGAGGAGGCGGCACGCGATAGCTGCCGGGCGTCACGGCGCGAGCCAGATACAGCAGATGGGTGGTGCCGTAGCCTTCCACATCCACCGCCGCCACGTAGCGATCACCGCGATATTCCTGATGCTTGATCCGCGCGTTCTGCATCGACTGGCGCCACTCCTTGACGTTGCTACCGGCGTCATCAAGGCTCGCTGCGCTTTGCGCGAGGTTCTGGTTCTCCAGCTCCAGGCCGGCCGGCAGCAGGTCCACCACCAGAGCATCCGGTACGCGCTGCTTGGCCCGCACGGCCAGGTGCACCAGCACCAGTTCGCCGCTGTCCAGGCGCTGCAGATCAAGCGGACGGCCATCCATGCCGAGGTACTCGCGCTCGATGCTGAGGTTCTCGCCACCGGCGCGCGGCGCCTGAGTCGGGTAACCGGACAGGGTCAGCTGCTGATACAGCGTGCTGCTGCCGGCATTGCTCACACTCAGCGGCTCGGCCAGTTCACCGCGCTCCAGCTTGATGCCAGGCTGCTGGTTGCTCAGCTCGAACTGGAAGGCGCCGCTGGCAAGCGCAGCGCTCCAGGCTTGCTCCGGATTGCCGAGAATGCCGCGCCCGGCGAGGAACAGCGAGTTGCGCTCCTGGGTCGACAGCCAGCGCTGACCGGCCAGCTCATCGGCCAGGTTGAACAGCCGCTGCTCGCGCTGCCCGGCCGCCAGGTCGTGCTCTTCCAGCAGGGCGAGAATCAGCGCCTGGTCACGCAATGGGCTGCCGTAGTCGGCCATCCAGCGTTCGCCATCGCGCGGCTGGATCAGCCCCTGGCTCAGCGCCTGCTCGGCACGTGGCGCATCGCCCATCAGCTTCAGCGCAGCAGCCAGCTGTACCAGCGGCAGGCCGGAGCGCGCATCATTGCGGCGGTCGAACAGGCTACGCAGCGCCCCCAGCGGCGCCTGCTGGCTGCGCGCCAGAACGTAGCCGGCGTACGCCTGCACGGCGAAGCGGGTGTGGGCGAAGTCCTGGCTGTAGCTGGCCTCGATCAGGCTGCTCTGCTGCAAATAGCGCAGCAGGCGATCATTGGCCTTTTTCAGCGCCTCGGCCGGTACGCCGAAGCCCTGCTCGCGGGCGCGCAGGAGGAAGTCGGTGACATAGGCGGTGAGCCAGTATTCCTCTTCGCTCTCAGCGCTCCACAGGCCGAAGCCGCCGCTGTAGCGCTGCATGCCGAGCAGGCGCTCGATGCCCAGCTCGATGCTCTTGCGCCGCTGTTCGTCCGGCTCGCCCTCCAGGCCGAGCTTTTTCAGGCTGGCGGCGTCGGCGTAGAGCGACGGATACAGGCCACTGGTGGTCTGTTCCAGGCAGCCGTAGGGATACGCCTTGAGCGCACGAATCTGCTCACCGAGGTTCAGCGGCGGCCGGCTCGACAGGGCCAACACGGCCTCCAGCCCGGCAGGCTCGAACTGGTTGAGGGTGCCAGCCGGCATGCTCCAGGGCTCGCCTTCTCCCAGAACGGCGCGGAAGTGTTGCAGTTGCGCCGGGTAAGCCGGGCGAATGCCCAGCGTCCATTCGCGGCTGAAGTCGCCCAGCGCCTCGTTCGGCAGTGCCAGGCCCTGCACCTCGACATGGATACGGCCCTGGCCCAGGCCGCCTTCGGCGCGCACCGGAATGCGCAAGGTGGTGCGTTGGCCATCCTTCAGGCTGATCGGCGAGTCCCCCTTGCCGAGCAGACGCAGCTGACCTTCGACGCCCAGTTGCACGTCGAGTTGCTGCTCGGCACCGGACAGGTTGGTCAGGTCCAGCGCCAGGGTGGTTTCGTCCCCCCCGGCGAGGAAGCGCGGCATCGACAGCTCGGCGATCAGCGGCGCGGCCACCACTGTCTTGGCCTCGGCCATACCGAAGCGCTCGTCGGTCCAGGCCTGCGCCATCAGACGCAGCTCGCCATTGAAATCGGGGATATCCAGGCTGACTTCGCCTTCACCCTTGTCGTTCAGCTTCAGTGCATCGCTCTGCAGCGCGACGATCAGCACGCTGGTATCCGGGCGCTTGCCACCGGCAGCGAGACCGGCGTCACCGCCGAAAGCCAGGCTGGCGACGCGCCCCTGGGCTTCGATCAGTTGGCCGTAGATATCCAGCTGGTCCGCGCCATAGGCCTTGCGCCCGAAGAAGTTGGCGAAAGGGTCGGGCGTGGCGTAACTGGTGATGTTGAGGATGCCCACGTCCACCGCGGCGACCAGCACATGCACCTTCTCGGGAATGCTGCCGTCGGCGTTACGCGCGCTGACCTTGACCTTCAGCGGCTGCTTGGGCCGCATCTTTTCCGGCGCTTCCAGGCTCAGCGCCAGCTTGCGCGGGGCGCGCTCCAGCGGCAGGTGCAGCAGGCCAACGGCGCGCTTCGGGGTGACCTGCGCCTTGCGCTCACCCGGACGCACCACCAGGGCACTGAGGTAGAGATCGTGGCGTGCCCATTTCTTGTCGATGGGCAGTTCGAAAGTCTTGCCCTCGGCCGGTACGCTGATTTCCTCCCACCACAGTGGTCCCTCGCTGGACTCGACCAGCAGGTAGCCGTTGCCGGCAGCCGGCGGGGTGACGGTGATTTTGGCCACATCGCCAGCGGAATAAGCGGGTTTATCCAGCGCCAGCTTGACCTGGTCCGGGCGCACCGCGCCGCCGTCGGCGTTGTCCTGCCAGCGGTAGCCTGCCCAAAAGCGCAGGCTGCTGACCAGGCCGGTCTGGTTGTCCACCACCTCGACCCGATACGGGCCCCACTCCACCGGGAAGCTGACCTTGGCGGTGCCGCCCGCGGCGACCTTCAGCGGCTCGTCGCTGAGGGTGAGGAACTTCTCGTTGTAGTTATGGCGCCAGCCCTCACCGTCGGAGAAGCTCCAGAAGTAGTCGCGGCGCTCGCGCACCAGGCGCACGTTGAGGTTGTCGGCCGCCAGCTTGTTGCCGGCGGCGTCGGCCACCAGGATTTCGAATTCGGCCAGGCTGTCGGCGTCGACTTCCTCGCCCTCGAACAGGCCACGCAGGCCCGGCAGGCGCTCGGCCGGCCATACCGGCTGGACGATGCGGCGAGTGATCGGACGGCCACCGGACTCCTGCAGGCTGGCCTGGAGGATCAGACGCAGCGGCGACTTGGCGTCGCCCCAGCGGTTCTCCGGGCGCAGCATGGCGCGGCCCTGGTCGTCGAGATTCTGCTCGTCGAGTTCCTGATCCTGGCTCAGGTCGGCTTCGGTGACGTCGCCGAACTGATAGCCCGGCAGGCTCGCCACCGCCTCACGCAGCGGGCGCACGTAGAGTTGCCCGGTCAGGCGATTGCCTGCGGCCGGCGCACCGTAGAGGTAACGCCCGGTCACCGCGAATTCGGCGCTGTCGCCCGGCGCGTAGGGCTGGTCCTGGCCCTTGAGCTCCAGGGCCATGCGCTCGGGCAGAAAGTCCTCGACGAGGAATTCATAGAGCTGCGGGCTGCCATCGCCCAGGTCGAGCAACAACTGCCAGCGACCGGTCGGCGCCTCTTCGGCCAGCGGCAGCTGGTACTGGTAAAGACCGTCATCACCCGCATTCCAGACGAACTTGCGGCTGATCTGCTCGTCCGGACGGCGCACCTCGACGCTGACCGGCTGAGCCTTGACCGGGCTACCGTCGGCATCGCGCAGCAAGCCATTGAGCAGCACGGTCTCGCCGGGGCGATACAGATCACGCGGGCCGAACACGAAGAACTGCAGGGCATGCGCCTTGGGGCCGGCGATATCGAACTCGGCCAGGTCCAGCGCCGGGATGTTCAGGCGCAGCAGGCTGGTTTGTTCGTCCTGCTTGGCCAGCAGCACCTGGGCCTTGGCCGGCAGCGGCAGTTGCGCATGGCCAGCCGAATCAGTCTTGCCTTCGGCGAGCAGTGCGCCGTCGCCATCGAGCAGTTCCAGCTGCACCCCGGACTGCGCCTTGCCACCTTCCAGTGCCTGAGTGAACACATCCAGACGGTCACGATAGCGATGCGCGGAGAGGCCGATATCGCTCAGGGAAAACAGCGTTGCCGGCTGCGAATAGCTGTAACTACCAGCCTCACGCATCACGGCCAGATAGACGCCAGGCTGCTTGAACGGCTCCAGCCCGGCGATGGGCAGCAGCAGGGTCTCGCGGGTGTTGCGCGCCGGGTTCAGGTCGAAGCGGCCGCCATAGACCAGCTCGGCCATCGGCAGCAGCTCGCGCGCCTCCCAGGTATCCAGATTGCTGGCGCGGCCCCAGCGCGAGAGGAAATTCGGCAACGCCTCGGGCTTGATGCGGAAGAACTCGACATTGACCTTGTCGACGTTCAGCGCGATCACCGGCAGGCCTTCGGCCAGACGGGTCGGCAGCAGCGAGCCACGGCTGGCGAAACCGACGCTGGCCTGCAAATCGCGAGTCTCGAAGCGGCTGACATGCTCGGCAGCGAGCTTGCCGCCATTGATCGACTTGAGGCCGGCATCAATGGTCAGTACCAGTTTGCGCTGCGGCTCCAGGTGGCGCAGGCGCAGCTCGCTGAGGTTGTCGGTCAGCTCCCAGGCGCCATCGACCTTGCCAGAGACGCTATCGACCAGATGCAGGCGTTCGGCGAAGGGCTGGTCGGGGTCCAGCGGAATGGAGAAGGTCACCGACAGCGCACTGGCACCATCGAGCTGTACTTCGGAGACGTCGACCACCTCCAGCTCGCGCCCGGCGTAACGCTCGGCCAGCGCCTCGCGGTTGACCGCAGGCTTCGGCGCCTGTGGTTGTTGCGCGGCAGGAGCAGCGGGGGTCACCGTGGCAGGGGGTTCAGAAGAATCACAGGCGCTGAGCAGGGTCAGCGCCAAGGCCAGAAGCAGTCCTTTGTTCGGCATTGCGGGCTCCGGAATCAGGGGGGCGCAGAGGCCGACAACTATAGCCGAGGCGCCCTGAAGGCGACGAGTCATCCCGACGAATTCGCCAAACTACTCACACTCCTGGGGCCGCGCCGGCGCTGTGCCTATAATCGGCGTTTTGCCGGAGCTGCTCATGTCCGCCCTGCTCGATGCCTGGCGCCACGCCCCAACCCAGCGCAAGGTCTGGGCGCTGGCGGCGCCGATGATTCTCTCCAACCTCTCGGTGCCCATGGTGGCGCTGGTCGATACCGCCGTGGTCGGCCACCTGCCGCATGCTCACCAGCTCGCTGCGGTCGCAGTCGGCGGCAGCCTCTATACCCTGCTCACCTGGGCCATGGGTTTTCTGCGCATGGGCAGCACCGGTTTCGCCGCCCAGGCCGCAGGCCGCGAGGACGGCGGCGCCTTGCGCCAGGTGCTGGTGCAGGGGCTCGGCCTGGGCGTGTTCCTGGCGCTGCTCCTGGGTTTGCTGGCCGTGCCCTTCAGCAGCGCGGCGCTGAGTCTGATGCAGCCGTCGGCCGAACTGGACCAACTGGCGCGCCAGTACTTCCAGATTCGCCTGTTCGGCCTGCCCGCCAGCCTGGCAACCTACGCGTTGATCGGCTGGCTGCTGGGCACACAAAGCGCCCGTGGCCCGCTGGCCATTCTGCTCACCGCCAACCTGATCAACGTGTCGCTGGATCTGCTGTTCGTGCTCGGCCTCGAATGGGGCGTGGCCGGCGCGGCCTGGGCTTCGGTGATCGCCGAATGGAGCGGCGCCCTGCTCGGGCTGTGGCTGGCCCGCGGAGCACTGGCTCGCTATCCAGGCCAACTCGACGGCAGCGCGCTGAAAAGCTGGAGCAACTGGCGCCCGCTGCTGGTGGTCAACCGCGACATCTTCATCCGCACCCTGGCACTGCAGCTGGTGTTCTTCCTCATCACCGTACAAGGCACGCGCCTGGGCGATGCCACGGTGGCGGCCAATGCCCTGCTGCTCAATGGCCTGACCCTGACTGCCTATGCCCTGGACGGCCTGGCACATGCCGTCGAAGCCCTGTGCGGCCATGCCCTGGGAGCGCGAGATCGCGATGCGCTACGCCGCTCGCTATTGGTCGCCGGCACCTGGTCGCTGCTGGCCAGCGCCGGCTTTGCGCTGTTCTTCCTGCTCGGCGGGCACTGGTTCGTCGGCATGCTCACGAACATTGCCGAGGTCCGCGAACTGGCCCTGAACTTCCTGCCCTACCTGGCGCTGCTGCCTCTGCTGGCGGTGTGGAGCTATCTGCTCGACGGCCTGTTCATCGGCGCTACTCGTGCCCGGGAAATGCGCGACGCCATGCTCATCGCCCTGGCGTTGACGCTGCCGCTGGGCTGGTGGCTGCAAAGCCTGGGCAACCACGGGCTGTGGTTGGCATTTCTGGCATTTATGGGGCTGCGCAGCCTGGTGTTGGCTGGCTATGCTTGGCAATTGAGCCGTCGCGACCTGTGGTTCCCTTCCCCTGAATTAGCAGGCCGTTGAAAAACGTAGGCGAGGCAGGTAAGACAAGGCAAAAACGGCCGAAAAAGCGCAGTTTACAGGTGTAAATGAGCATTTTGAGGCCGTTTTTAACGCAGTATTGCCAACGTAGGTAGTTTTTCAACCGCCTGCTAGGAGAGATCGCTCATGCTCAGCGTGCCAGTTCCGTCGAATGAAGCCGAACGCCAGCAGGCACTCGATCGCCTCGAGCTACTCGACACGCCTGCCGATCCCTATCTCGATACCCTGACTCGCCTGGCCCACGACCTGTTCCAGGTGAAGATGGCGCTGATCACGCTGGTCGACCGCGACCGTCAGTGGTTCAAGAGCCGCCAGGGGCTGGACGCCGCGGAAACGCCGCGCAGCCTGTCCTACTGCTCGCAGGCGGTACTGCACGACGAGCCGCTGATCGTCGAGGACAGCCAGGTGGACAAGCGTTTTGCCGGCAGCGAGCTGGCGCGCAATGCCCCGGATGTGCGCTTCTATGCCGGCTGGCCGCTGCACGATGCCGACGGCATGCCATTGGGCACCCTGTGCCTGGCGGACCCGAAGCCACGCCAATTCGGCCACCAGGATCGATTCAAGCTGCGCGACCTGGCCTACCTCACCGAACACTACCTGCACCTGCTGCACTGCTCGCAGCAGGCCAGCGACCTGCGCGACGCCCTCAGCCGCGAGCAGCGCAAGGGCATGCTCGATGCCCTGACCCAACTGTGGAACCGCGCCGGGCTGTTGCACTTCCTGCCGCTGGAGCAGGCCGCAGCCGAGCACAACCAGCGGCGCCTGGGCCTGATCTATTGCGATCTTGACCACTTCAAACAGGTCAACGACAAACATGGCCACGATGGCGGTGATCATGTCCTGTGGGAAAGTGCGCGACGCATGAGTGCCGCGGTACGCCCACAGGATGTGGTCACACGCAATGGCGGCGAGGAGTTCGTCATCCTTACCCAGGTGCATGACGAGCGAGAGCTATTGCAGATTGCCGAACGCATCCGCCTGGCCATAGCCAGCCAGCCGATGCAGCTGGAAAATGCCGAGCTTGAGCAGACCGTCAGCCTCGGCTGCACGCTGCTCGGCGTAGGCGAGAGCGCCATGGACGCACTAAAACGTGCCGATCAGGCACTGTACCGGGCCAAGCACGGCGGTCGCAACCGCAGTGAGCTCGCCCCCAGCGCCCACTGAAGGGAAGCAAACATGGCCGCCGCGTTCGTCGCCTATCTGCACTACCTGTCGATCTTCGCCCTGTTCGCCCTGCTGAGCATCGAGCACGTGCTGTTCAAGGCGCCGCTGGATCTGTCGCGGGCACGCAGCCTGATGATCGCCGACCTGGCTTACGGCATCTGCGCCGGCCTGGTGCTGATCACCGGCATCGCCCGCGTGCTGTGGTTCGGCAAGGGCGCGGCCTACTACATGGGCAACAGCCTGTTCCATGCCAAGCTCGGCCTGTTCATCCTGGTCGGCTTGCTGTCGATCCTGCCTACCCTGGTGTCCATCAAGTGGCGTAGCGCTGTGAAGGCCGGCCAGGTGCCGACGCCAAGCGCACGGCAGGTGCGCCTGGTAACCTGGAGCATTCGCATCGAGCTAATGCTGTTGCTGGCGATCCCGCTGCTGGCAACGCTGATGGCACGTGGCTATGGCGTCATTGGCTGAACCGAGAGACGCAAAGCTTCGCCGCTAAAGCGCCTCCCACAGAGCAGCAGCGTAGCCCGGAGGCCGCCTATGAAGACAGGTAGGACGAGCGGGTCAGCCCCAGGCGCAGCGCATCGAGGAACTGGGTGCGCTCACGGGCGCTGATCCTGGCGCTGGCTACCTTGTCGCGGTAGTGGGTCATCAGCTCCTCGGGCGACAGGTGCACATAGCGCAGCATGTCCTCGATGGTGTCGTGAGTCTCGATACCGGCGTGCACCACGCTGCCGTCGGCGGCCTGGTAGATGTTCACCGAGTCGGTGTCGCCGAACAGGTTGTGCATGTCGCCGAGAATCTCCTGGTAGGCACCGACCAGGAAGATGCCCAGCACGTAGTCCTCGCCCTCGCGAATCTCGTGCACCGGCAGGCTGGTCTCGATGGACTGCTCGTCGACGTACTGACGGATCTTGCCGTCGGAGTCGCAGGTCAGGTCCTGCAGCACGGCGCGGCGCAGCGGTTCCTCGTCCAGGCGCGACAGCGGCAGGATCGGCAGGATCTGGCCGATGGCCCAGGTGTCCGGCAGGCTCTGGAACACCGAGAAGTTGCAGATGTATTTGTCGGCGAGCTTGTCGTTGAGTTCGTCGAGCACGGCACGGTGCGAACGCTGACGGGCCTTGAGCTGGTTGTGCAGGCGACGGCAGATGGCGAAGTAGCACTGTTCGGCAAGCGCCTTCTGCGCCAGGCTCAATTTGCCGGCCGAATACTGCGCGGCCACTTCCTCGATGTAGTGGGTGGCCCGCCAGTAGGTCTCGGCGACCATTTCCGGGTCGCTGTCGTCGAGCAACTGGATCAGCCAGTGCAGCACTTCCGGCTGTTCCACGCTCGGGTCGATCTCCGGCACCTTGTCGTTGTGCCGCTCGACGTCGGTCACCTGCACCAGCAGCACGGCGTGGTGCGCGGTCATCGCCCGGCCGCTCTCGGAGAAGATGTGCGGATGGGGGATTTCCTGGCGGTCGCAGAACTCCTTGAGCATGTCGACCACGGCATCGGCGTAGTCCTGCATGTCGTAGTTGATCGAGCTGGCGTTGCGCGAATGCGTGCCGTCGTAGTCCACGCCCAGGCCACCGCCGACATCGATGTGATCGACCGGCAGGCCCATGGCACGCAACTCGCCGTAATAGCGGATGGCCTCACGGAAGCCCTTGCGGTAGTCGGCGATGTTGGCGATCTGCGAACCCATATGAAAATGCAGCAGGCGAATGCCCTGATCCAGCCCGGCGGCGCGGAAGCGCTCAACCACCTGCAGGATCTGCGCGGCGGACAGGCCGAACTTGGATTTCTCGCCGCCGGTGTCGGCCCACTTGGAGGATGCCAGCGAGGACAGGCGCACGCGCAGGCCGATCTGCGGCGCGACCTTGAGCTCGGCCGCTTCCTCGATCACCAGGGCGACTTCCGACTCCTTTTCGATGACGATGAACACGTTGTGACCGAGCTTCTGCCCCATCAGCGCCAGGCGGATGAACTCGCGGTCCTTGTAGCCATTGCAGACGATGGTACCGCCCTTCGGTGCCAGTGCCAGCACGGCCAGCAGCTCGGGCTTGGAGCCGGCTTCCAGGCCGATGGAGACGTTCTGCGTGGCGATGATGTTCTCGATCACCGCCTCCTGCTGGTTGACCTTGATCGGGTACAGCGCGGTATAGCGGCTCTGGTATTCCAGGCGCTCGATACTGGCGTCGAAGGCGCCGGTCAGGCGGCGCACGCGGTCCTGCAGGATGTCCGGGAAACGCACCAGCAGCGGCAGCGACAGGCCGCTCTGGCGCA
Organism: Pseudomonas sp. UBA6323; assembly: GCF_002439135.1. Classification (NCBI taxonomy): domain Bacteria; kingdom Pseudomonadati; phylum Pseudomonadota; class Gammaproteobacteria; order Pseudomonadales; family Pseudomonadaceae; genus Pseudomonas; species Pseudomonas sp. UBA6323. The sequence goes on from NZ_DJSX01000109.1 coordinate 10,309, forward strand.
GCTCGTCGACCTGCTGATAGAGGTCGATGGGCTGGCTGTCCGGACCGTTGGGGCGCACTTCGATACGTCCGGCATCGTTGATCGAGAAGTAACCGGCGCCCCAATGGCGAATGCCATAGACACTGCGGCTATCGGCTACGGTCCATTGGCTGCCGTCGTCTTTGCGGGTGCGTCGTGCGGACATCGGGTTCTCCCATGAGAAAAGCCTGACCTTGCTGGCGGCCAGTTTAGAAATGATGAAGCAAGATGACGTTTGCTCGGCGGTTGACCGCATGAGCGTCATCGAAGTTTAGAAAACGGGGCGTCAGCCGCCGGACTTCTTCGCGGTAAACCCGCGGTTGCTCAACTCGGCGAGCAGCAGTTCGACGTGGTCACCCTGAA
>NZ_DJSX01000110.1:0-5283 GCF_002439135.1 Pseudomonas sp. UBA6323
CACCCAGCTGCGTGAAAAGCAGAAAGTCCGTCGTATCTACGGCGTTCTGGAGCGTCAGTTCAGCGGTTACTACAAGCAAGCTGCCAGCCAGAAGGGCGCCACCGGCGAAAACCTGCTGCAACTGCTGGAGTGCCGTCTGGATAACGTGGTTTACCGTATGGGCTATGGTGCTACCCGCGCCGAATCCCGTCAGCTGGTTTCGCACAAAGCAATCAGCGTCAACGGTCAGACCGTAAACGTACCGTCCTACCAGGTTAAAGCTGGCGACGTCGTTGCTGTTCGCGAGAAATCGAAGAACCAGCTGCGCATCGCTCAGGCTCTCGAGCTCTGCGCCCAGCGCGGCCGTGTTGAGTGGGTAGAAGTAGACGCCGAGAAGAAGTCTGGTGTGTTCAAGAACGTACCGGCTCGTAGCGATCTGTCCGCTGACATCAACGAGAGCCTGATTGTCGAGCTCTACTCCAAGTAAGGGCTAGAAAATAGGTGCATCCATGCAGATTTCGGTAAATGAGTTCCTGACCCCCCGTCACATCGATGTGCAGGAGGTCAGTCCGACCCGCGCCAAGATCACCCTCGAGCCTCTCGAGCGTGGTTTCGGCCATACCCTGGGCAACGCGCTGCGTCGCATCCTGTTGTCCTCCATGCCTGGCTGTGCAGTAGTCGAGGCCGAGATCGACGGCGTACTCCACGAGTACTCCGCGATCGAAGGTGTGCAGGAAGATGTCATCGAGATCCTGCTCAACCTGAAAGGTCTGGCTATCAAGCTGCACGGCCGTGACGAAGTGACCCTGACTCTGGCTAAGAAGGGCCCGGGCGTAGTTACCGCTGCCGATATTCAGCTGGATCACGATGTCGAAATCGTCAATGGCGACCACGTCATCGCCAACTTGGCCGCCAATGGCTCGCTGAACATGAAGCTCACCGTAGCTCGTGGTCGCGGCTATGAGCCGGCAGACGCTCGTCAGAGCGACGAAGATGAAAGCCGCAGCATTGGTCGCTTGCAGCTGGATGCTTCGTTCAGCCCTGTGCGTCGGGTTGCTTACGTGGTGGAAAACGCCCGTGTCGAGCAGCGCACCAACCTGGACAAACTGGTTATCGACCTGGAAACCAACGGTACCCTGGATCCTGAAGAGGCTATCCGCCGTGCCGCGACCATCCTGCAGCAGCAGCTGGCCGCGTTCGTGGATCTCAAAGGTGACAGCGAGCCTGTTGTGGTCGAGCAGGAAGACGAGATCGATCCGATCCTGCTGCGTCCTGTCGATGACCTGGAGCTGACCGTACGTTCGGCCAACTGCCTCAAGGCAGAGAACATCTACTACATCGGTGACCTGATTCAGCGCACCGAAGTAGAGCTGCTCAAAACCCCGAACCTGGGCAAGAAATCCCTGACCGAAATCAAGGATGTTCTGGCTTCTCGCGGTCTGTCCCTCGGTATGCGCCTCGACAACTGGCCGCCGGCAAGTCTGAAGAAAGACGATAAGGCCACTGCCTGATCGTCATCATCACCGAACGAACAAGTTTGGTAAGGAATTGAACCATGCGTCATCGTAAAAGTGGCCGTCACCTCAGCCGCACCAGCGCTCACCGCAAGGCCATGTTCCAGAACATGGCGGTCTCGCTGTTCGAGCACGAGCTGATCAAAACTACCCTGCCGAAAGCCAAGGAACTGCGTCGCGTTGCCGAGCCGCTGATCACCCTGGCCAAGGAAGACAGCGTTGCCAACCGTCGTCTGGCCTTCGATCGTACCCGTTCGAAAGCCATCGTCGGCAAGCTGTTCAACGATCTGGGCAAGCGCTACGCCACCCGTAACGGCGGCTACCTGCGTATCCTCAAGTGCGGCTTCCGCGCTGGCGACAACGCTCCGATGGCTTACGTTGAACTGGTCGACCGTCCGGTCGGCGGTTCGGTAGAAGCTGCCGAGTAAGTTGCTGGTTGTACAAGAAACCGGGCCTAGTGCCCGGTTTTTTGTTGCCTGGATTTACGCATTTCAATGCCGTTGCCTGAGTGTTTTCAAACGAATTCTGGCGCTGGTTGTCGACTTTGGCTTCCGAAAGAAATTAACTATCGAGCCGTTTCGCTTGATGAATTGGTTCGCCCTGCTGGCTGGGGCTAGGCTTGTCCCATCGTTGGTCGCAGGCGCTGCGATCGACCCGATGAGGAGAAGGAGAGAAGCATGTCGAACCAAGGTAAATGTCCGTTCAACCACGTTGCCGGTGGCGGTACGACCAACAAAGATTGGTGGCCGAATCAGTTGCGTGTGGACCTGCTGAACCAGCATTCCGACCGATCCAACCCCCTGGGCGAACAGTTCAACTACGCCGAAGCGTTCAAAAAGCTCGACTACAAGGCACTGAAAGCCGATCTGGTTCGGCTGATGACCGATAGCCAGGACTGGTGGCCCGCCGACTTCGGCCACTACGGCCCGCAGTTCGTCCGCATGGCCTGGCACTCCGCCGGTACCTATCGCACCACCGACGGGCGTGGTGGTGGCGGTCGTGGCCAGCAGCGCTTCGCACCGCTGAACTCCTGGCCGGACAACGTCAACATCGACAAGTCGCGCCGCCTGCTGTGGCCGATCAAGCAGAAGTATGGCCAGTCCATCTCCTGGGCTGACCTGTACATCCTCGCCGGTAACGTCGCGCTGGAATCCATGGGCTTCCGTACCTTCGGCTTCGCCGGCGGGCGTGAGGACGTGTGGGAGCCGGATCAGGACGTCAACTGGGGCGCCGAAGTCGCCTGGCTGGGGGTCGATCCCAAGCGTGTCAGCGACGAGCGTGAATTGACCGCTCCGTTTGGCGCCACGCACATGGGTCTGATCTACGTGAACCCGGAGGGCCCGAACGCCAGTGGCGACTACCTTGCCGCGGCCAAGGACATTCGCGCCACCTTCTACCGCATGGCGATGGATGATGAGGAGATCGTCGCGTTGATCGCCGGCGGCCACACCTTCGGCAAGTGTCACGGCGCTGCGCCCGAGTCGCATAAAGGCCCGGAGCCGGAGGGCTCGCCCATCGAAGCCCAAGGCCTGGGCTGGACCAGCAACTTCGGCAGCGGTTTCGGCAAGGACACCGTTTCCAGCGGCCTCGAGGTCACCTGGACGAAGACCCCGGCACTGTGGAGCAACAACTTCTTCGAGAACCTGTTCAAGTTCGAATGGGAACTGACCAAGTCGCCTGCCGGCGCCAAGCAGTGGGTGGCCAAGGATGCACCGGAGATCATTCCGGACGCGCATGTGCCGGGCAAATTCCACAAGCCGAGCATGCTCACCACTGACCTGACCCTGCGTTTCGATCCCGAGTTCGGCAAGATCTCCAAGCGCTTCTACGAAGATCCGCAGGCCTTCGCCGATGCCTTCGCGCGCGCCTGGTACAAGCTGACTCACCGCGACATGGGGCCGAAAGCCCGTTATCTGGGCCCGGAAGTGCCGAAGGAAGACCTGATCTGGCAAGACCCGCTGCCGGCGGCCACGCACAACCCGACCGCCGCCGACATCGCCGACCTGAAGGCGAAGATCGCGGCCTCCGGACTGTCGGTCGGTGATCTGGTATCCGTGGCCTGGGCTTCGGCCTCGACCTTCCGCGGTGGTGACAAGCGCGGCGGCGCCAACGGTGCGCGTCTGGCCCTGGCGCCGCAGAAGGATTGGGCGGTCAACCAGCGGGCGATGGCGGTGCTGCCGAAGTTGGTGGAAATCCAGCAGGCTTCGGCCAGGGCGTCGCTGGCAGACGTGATCGTGCTGGCCGGCAACGTCGGTGTCGAGCTGGCGGCCAAGGCTGCCGGTGTCGTGGTGGACGTGCCGTTCGCCGCGGGGCGCGTCGACGCGCGTCAGGACCAGACCGATGTCGAATCCTTCGATGTGCTGGAATCGGCTGCCGATGGCTTCCGCAACTACAGCAAGGGCGATCTGGGTGTACCCACCGAGACCATGCTGGTGGACAAAGCGCAGATGCTCACCCTTACCGCGCCGGAGCTGACCGCGCTGGTCGGCGGCCTGCGTGTACTGGGTGCCAACCATGACGGCAGCCAGCACGGCGTGTTCACCGACAGGGTCGGCGTGCTGTCCAACGATTTCTTCGTTAATCTGCTGGATATGGGCACCGTGTGGAAGGCCACCGATGACAGCAACGAAGTCTTCGAAGGGCGTACGCGCAAGGACGCTCTGGTGAAATACACCGCTACCCGCAACGACCTGGTGTTCGGCTCCAACGCGGTGCTGCGCGCTTACGCCGAGGTGTATGCCAGCGCTGACGGCAAGGAGAAGCTAATCAAGGACTTCGTCGCCGCCTGGACCAAGGTGATGAACCTGGATCGTTTCGACCTGGCCTGAGCCTGACCGGCGCATCGTTGGTGCGTCAGTAAACCGCAACGCCTCCCTCGTGGAGGCGTTGTGCTTTTGCTTGACCGAACCCCGTGTCAGGCGGAGCATTACTCCCTGTTCATGAATGCAACAAGGAATGCCCGGCATGAAAGGCCACACCGAAGTCGTCGACTATCTCAAGCATCTGCTCAAAGGCGAGCTGGCCGCTCGTGACCAGTATTTCATCCACTCACGGCTGTATGAGGACTGGGGCTTCGGCAAGCTCTACGAACGCATCAATCACGAGATGGAAGAGGAAACCCAGCACGCCGATGCGTTGCTCAAGCGCATCATTTTCCTCGAGGGCGTGCCGGACATGGTGCCCAACGCCTTCACGTTCGGGCAGACCGTGCCCGAGGCGCTGAAGCTGGATCTGGCCCTGGAGTACGAAGTGCGTGCGGCCCTGAGCAAGGGCATCGAACTGTGCGAGAAACATCAGGATTACCAGACCCGCGACATCCTGCTGCTGCAGCTCAAGGACACCGAGGAAGATCACGCCTATTGGCTGGAAATCCAGCTGCAGCTGATCGACAAGCTGGGGCTGGAGAAGTACCTGCAAAGTCAGATGTAAGCGACAAGCTTCAAGCTGCAAGCCACAAGAAAAAGCCAGAGCTCATGCTCTGGCTTTTCGTTTCTGCTCTTACTTGCTGCTTGAGGCTTGTCGCTTGTCGCTGTCTCTTTCCAGCAACGGCTTGAGGAAGTGCCCGGTGTGCGAAGCCGGGTTGGCCGCCACTTCTTCCGGGGTGCCGGTGGCGATGATCATACCGCCCTTGGAGCCGCCCTCGGGGCCGAGATCCACCAGCCAGTCGGCGGTCTTGATCACGTCCAGGTTGTGTTCGATCACCACCACGGTGTTGCCGTGGTCGCGCAGGCGGTGCAGCACGTCGAGCAGTTGCTGGATATCGGCGAAATGCAGGCCGGTGGTCGGCTCG